>DASQLI010000200.1:0-2294 GCA_035630075.1 Microlunatus sp. | reverse complement strand
GGGCTCTACTGCCCGGACAGCACGGTGGTGCACAAGACCCGGACGTTCGGCTCGACCGACGCCGATCCCGGCGAGCGCTTCTACTTCGAGGTGCGCAACAAGCTGTGGCTGTTCGGCCGCAGCCACGGCCTGACACCGGTGGAGAAGGCGCTGTTCGGCGGCTCCACGCTGCGCCGCTGGGCCCGTACCTACCGGGCCAGCAGCGACCGGGCCACCCTGCGCCGGGCGATGCGTCGCGGGCTCGCCGACGGCGTACGCACCCGGCCGCGTCCCACCGAGACGGTGCTGGCCGAGGCGGGCCACGATGGCTGACCAGCCCGGCGAGCAGTTCAGCCTGCTGATGTGCCTGTGGGCGCAGGACCGGCCCGACTTCCTCTCGAAGGCGTGGGACAGCACCGTCGTGCAGCAGACCCGGCGTCCCGACGAGGTCGTGGTCGTCCAGGACGGCCCGATCGGCACCGCGCTCGCCGACACCCTCGGCGGGCTGGTCGCTGCCAGCCCGGTGCCCGTGCAGCACGTCGTGCTCGAGCACAACGTGGGGCTCGGGCCGGCCCTCGACCGCGGGCTGGCCGCCTGCCACCACGACGTCGTGGCCCGGATGGACGCCGACGACATCTCGCTGCCGCAGCGCTTCGCCGTGCAGCTGCCGCTGATCGAGGCGGGCGCCGACATCGTGGGCTCGGCCCTGATCGAGTTCGGCGACGACGTCGAGGCGACCGAGGAGGTGCGGATCCCGCCCACCGACCCGGAGTGGATCCGGTCGGCCGCGCACTTCCGGGACCCGTTCAACCACCCGACCGTGGTCTACCGCCGTGAGGCGGTGCAGCAGGCCGGCGGCTACCAGGACCTGCCGCTGATGGAGGACTACCTGCTGTTCGCCCGGATGCTGGCGGGCGGCGCGCGTCCGGCCAACGTGGCCGAACCCCTGGTCTACTACCGGGTGGGCGCGGGTGCGTACGCTCGACGGGGCGGGCTGGCGCTGCTGCGCTCGGAGATCGCTCTGCAGCGGGAGTTCCGGCGGCAGGGTCTGACCACCAGACGCGAGTACGTGCGCAACCTGGTGGTACGCGGGGGCTACCGGCTGGTGCCGACCCGGCTCCGGCAGCTCGCCTATCGGAGACTGATCGCACACCGAGGCTTCGGCGATCCGCCGTCGCCTGCTCGATAGACTGCACGACGGCCTCAACTGCCCCACAGCCTCTGGATGTCAGGTGGAGACACTGCGTGAACACTGATCTCGTCGTGGTCGGATCCGGCCTGTTCGGCCTCACCATCGCCGAACGCTGCGCCCGCGACCTCGGCCTCAAGGTGCTGGTGCTGGACCGCCGGCACCACATCGGCGGCAACGCCTACTCCGCACCCGACCCCGAGACCGGCATCGAGGTGCACCAGTACGGCGCGCACCTGTTCCACACCTCCAACCAGCGGGTGTGGGACTACGTCAACGGCTTCACGTCGTTCACCGGCTACAGCCACAAGGTCTACTCGAACTTCCGTGGCCGCATCTACCCGATGCCGATCAACCTGGCGACGATCTGCGAGTACTTCGGCCGGGCGATCACGCCGACCGAGGCACGGGCGCTCGTCGCCGAGCAGGCCGGCGAGATCGACAGCGCCGACGCCGCGAACCTGGAGGAGAAGGGGATCTCGCTGATCGGGCGCCCGCTCTACGAGGCGTTCATCCGCGGCTACACGCTCAAGCAGTGGCAGACCGACCCCAAGGAGCTCCCGGCCGAGATCATCAGCCGGCTCCCGGTCCGCTACAACTTCGACAACCGCTACTTCAACGACACGTTCGAGGGCCTGCCCACCAACGGCTACACGGCGTGGCTGGAGAAGATGGCCGACGACGACAACATCGAGGTGCGCCTCGAGACCGACTTCTTCGACCAGCGCGACGACATCCTCGGCAACGTGCCGGTCGTCTACACCGGTCCGGTCGACCAGTACTTCGGCAACGAGCTCGGGCACCTGTCGTGGCGCACGATCGACCTGGAGACCTCGGTCGAGCCGGTCGGCGACTTCCAGGGCACCTCGGTGATGAACTACGCCGACGAGGACGTGCCGTTCACCCGGATCATCGAGCCCCGGCACTTCCACCCCGAGCGGGTCGACCGCTACCCCACCGACAAGACCGTCATCCAGCGCGAGTACTCGCGCTTCGCCGAGATCGGCGACGAGCCCTACTACCCGATCAACACCGCCGAGGACCGGGCCAAGCTGCTGCAGTACCGCGACCTGGCCAAGGCGGAGAAGCAGGTGCTGTTCGGCGGCCGGCTCGGCACGTACAAGTA
>DASQLI010000199.1:0-17900 GCA_035630075.1 Microlunatus sp. | reverse complement strand
CCTCGCAGTCGGGCGGTGACCGGGCTGGCCACCTCGACCGTACGGGTGACGGTGCAGATCCGGTCGTGGGAGGCCGCGATGGCCCGCTCCAGCACCTCCTCCGCGGCGCGCCCGGCGTCGGTGTCGGGGAACCGCACCCGGAAGTCGACCCCCAGCTCGACGAGTCGGATCCCCTGCTGGTCTCGGATCTTCACCCCGGACGCGTCCACGGCGAACTCGTCGGGGGCGCTGCGCTTGCCGGTGATCAGGTCGACGTCGATCGCGGTGCAGCCGGCGATGGCGACCAGCAGCAGCTCGACCGGCGTGAAGTCGCAGTCCTCACCCATGCCGACCGCCAGGGTCGAGCCGCGCTCGTTCCGGGCCAGCATCCGCCCCTTGCTCGTCCGCTCCAGGCTCACCCGGCGGAGCCCGTCGGTCATCCGTGCCACCCACCGGGCCGCGCCGGCGATCTACTCAGATCGTCGTAGCGAAGCACGTCCTCTGCGATCACGGCGTCGATCCCGTACCCACGACCGACGCGACACTCTGTCCGGTTGCCTGCCGGTGCGCGGGCTCCGGACCGGGCGCCGGCTGCGGCATCAGCCCGGTCAGCCGGTTCCAGGCCGCCCCCAGATCGGGCAACCACCGCGCGGTGGACTGCAGGTCCATCCGCAGCCGCGGCGTGACCGGGTGCTGCCGGACCACCGAGAAGCCGACCCGCTGCAGAAAGCCGACCGGTGCGATGCAGGACGGCCCTTCGCGGTAGCTGCCCAGCGCGTCGATCGCGCGGATGTCCCGACGGACCATCAACCCGGCGGCGGCCTGGATCAGCTGCCGCCCGAGACCGCGGCCACGGTACGGCTCCTCGACCCGGGTGCCGAGCAGCACCGCGGCGTCGGGGTTGATCGGATACGCGGTGTCGAGCGCCCCCAGGCGCGGGACCATCCCGGCCGGCGCCATCGTCGCGTAGCCCAGGAGCTCGTCGCCCTCGGTCGCGATCACCCCGCAGTAGCCCCAGCGCCGGGTGACCGTGTCGGCCCACTCGCGTTTGATCTGGGTCCGATCTCGATGGAGGTGGTCCGGGGCGGCCAGATCGTGCAAGCTCACCTCCCAGAACGTGCAGCGGGCGCACGGATCCGGCAGCAGCGACAGGTCGGCGGCGGTCATCGGGCGTAGGCGGCGTGGCATCGTCAGTTCTCCTCCGAGTGGAGCGGGCTGGGATCTGACGTCGCTGTCTCGGGTGCAGCGGACTCGGGTGCAGCGGACTCGGGTGGCGGCGGACCGGGCGGCGGGCCGGCGGTCCACGGGTCAGGCTCTCTGGGTCGAGCGAGCCCAGCCAGGAAACCGAGCACCACGCTTCCCACCAGGGCGGCCAGCAGCCACAGCAGCCAGACCACCGGGCGGGGCAGCCGAGGAGACCGTACGACGATCACTTCCGTCGGATCCGGCTTCGCAGTCGCCCGCATGTCCCACATGGTAGGTCGGCCGCCCTCCGGTCACCACCTGCACCTCCCGCCGCGATGAGGCACCCTTGGAGGGTGACCGACCAGGATCCCGAGCTCCGTCGACGCAGCGGCGAGCTGTCCGACGTCGCCTCGTCGAGTGACGCGGTCGCCGGCTTGGATCGTCTGCACCGCCGCGACACCCGCCTCGACAGCTACGTGGACCGCTATGCCGCCCGGACCCACGGGATGACCGCCTCGGCCATCCGGGCCCTGTTCGCCGTCGCCAACCGCCCCGAGGTCGTGTCCCTGGCCGGCGGTATGCCGAACATCTCCGACCTGCCCCTCGACGTGGTCGGGAGCGCCCTGCACGACCTGATCCTCACCGACGGGCGGCGAGCGATGCAGTACGGCTCCGGTCAGGGCGAGCCGGTGCTGCGGGAGGCCATCTGCGAGGTGATGCGGCTGGAGGGCATCTCTGCCCATCCCGACGACGTGACCGTCACCGTCGGTTCCCAGCAAGGGCTGGACCTGGTCACCCGGTTGTTCTGCGACCCGGGCGATGTGGTGCTGTGCGAGGCACCCAGCTACGTCGGCGCGCTCGGGGTGTTCCGGGCGTACCAGTGTGAGGTGGTGCACGTCGCGATGGACGAGCACGGCCTCGTGCCGGGGGCGCTCGCCGAGGCGATCGCGGCTCTGCAGGCGGCCGGCAAGAAGGCCAAGTTCCTCTACACGATCCCGAACTTCCAGAACCCGGCCGGCATCTCCCAGACGATGGCGCGGCGGACCGAGATCCTGCGGGTGGCCGAGCAGGGTGACCTGCTGGTGGTGGAGGACAACCCTTACGGCCTGCTCGGCTTCGACGGCGACCCGGTGCCGGCGATGCGGTCGCTGGACGCCGAACGGGTGGTCTACCTCGGCTCCTTCTCCAAGACCTTCGCCCCCGGCTTCCGGGTCGGCTGGGTACTGGCCCCGCACGCGGTCCGGGAGAAGCTGGTGCTCGCCCAGGAGTCGGCGACGCTGTGCCCACCGACCTTCTCGCAGCTCGCCGTGGCGTCCTACCTGCAGAAGCACGACTGGCGCGGCCAGATCAAGATCTTCCGGGAGATGTACCGCGAGCGGCGCGACGCCATGCTGGCCGGGCTGGCCGACCACATGCCGGTCGGCACCTCGTGGACGGTGCCCGCCGGCGGTTTCTTCGTCTGGGTGACGCTGCCACCCGGCCTGGACAGCCACGCCATGCTGCCGCGCGCCGTCACCGCCCGGGTCGCGTACGTTCCGGGCACCGGCTTCTACGCCGACGGACTGGGTAGCCGGCACATGCGACTGTCCTACTGCTACCCGACGCCGGAGCGGATCATCGAAGGCACCCGGCGCCTCGGTGAGGTGCTGCAGTACGAGACCGATGTGCTGGCGACCTTCGGCACCCTCGAACCCGGCACGGTCCCCGGCGACCGGCTGTACGAGTCGCCGGGAGCCAACCAGCGATGAGGTCAGGAGATCCCAGCGTGAGCACCCCCGCGAACCCCGCCGCCGAGACGGTCGTAGTGCTGTCCGGCGGCCTGTCCCACGAGCGGGACGTGTCGCTGCGCTCCGGCCGTCGGGTGGCGCTGGCCCTGCGCTCGCGCGGCATCGAGGTCGTCGAGTCCGACGTCGACTCCCGACTCGTCGAGCTGCTGACCTCGCTCACCGGCCCTGATCAGCCTGATCGGACAGTCGTCTTCCCGGTGCTGCACGGCGAGGCCGGCGAGGACGGGGCGCTCCGTGAGGTTCTGTCGCTGCTGAAGGTGCCGTTCGTCGGCTCGATCGGGTCCGCCTGCCGGGTGGCCTTCGACAAGTCGATCGCCACCACCGTCGTGGCCGAGGCCGGTATCGCCACCCCGACCCAGATCGCGCTGCCGCACGAGATCTTCCGGGAGCTCGGGGCGCAGGCGCTGATGGCTGCTCTGGCCGACCAGATCGGCTTCCCGATGATGGTCAAGCCGTCCCGTGGTGGCTCGGCGCTGGGAGCCAGCAAGGTCAGCCGGCCCGAGGAGCTGCCGTCGGCGATGGTCGGCGCGTACGCGTACGGCGCGGTGGCGGTGATCGAGCAGTTCGTCGAGGGCACCGAGGTGACCGTGACAGTCGCCGACCGCGGCCAGGGACCGGCGGCCCTGCCGGCGGTGGAGATCCGGCCGGAGTCGGGGGTGTACGACTACACCGCGCGCTACACCGCCGGTGCCACCAGGTTCTTGTGCCCGGCCGAGATCGACCCGGCCGTGGCTGACGCCTGCGCGGCGTTGGCGCTGACGGTGCACGACGTGCTCGGGCTGCGGGACCTGTCTCGGACGGACCTGATCATCACCCCGGACGGCCGACCCACCTTCTTGGAGGTCAACGTCGCGCCGGGCATGACCGAGACCTCGGCGGTGCCGCTGGCCATCGAGGCGGCCGGCTGGAGCCTGGGCAAGATGTGCGCCGATCTGGTCCGGGTCGCGGCCCGGCGTGGCGGCCGGGTGCCGGAGCCGGCCGCATGAGTCTTTCTCCGCTCCGAGTCGTCAGATTCCACGGTGGCCATGGCGACCACCGCGTCTGACAAGTCGGCTTCCTCGACCGTTCTGCTCGCCCAGATCGGCATCATCGTGCTCGGCTGTGTGATCGCCGGGGCGATGGCGTTGCTCGGGGTCTGGCAGCTGAAGGTGTACGAGGAACAGGGCGCCGAGGCATCGGCGGCTCGCGCCGCGCAGCCGCCCGTGCCGCTGAGTGCTGTGGCGCCGCCGGCCAGCCGGGTGACCGAGGGATTCGGCCTGTCCGTGCGGTTCAGCGGCGTCTACGACCCCGCCTTGCAGGCGCTCGTGCCGCTGGCCGGATCGAGCAGCCAGATGCGGGTGCTGGCCGGCCTGCGCCAGGCCGACGGTTCGACCGTCGCGGTGGTCCGCGGGCTGGTGCCGGTCACCACCACCGAGATTCCGGCTCCGCCGAGCGCCGAGGTGACCCAGGTCGGGGTGCTGCTGCCTTCGGAGGAGGCGGGTGCCTCGATGCCGTCGAGCGGGTCGACTGACGGATCGACGGCCACCCTGCCGTCGGTCCGGGTGCCACTGCTCGCCCAGACCTGGCCCGGCCCGATGATCGACGGGTATGTGGTGCTGTCGGCCGCCGACGCCCAAGTGGGTGGATTGACGCCGGCGCCGCTGGTGCTCCCCGAGGGTCAAGGTCGACTGCGCAACGGCGCCTACGCCGCACAGTGGTGGTTGTTCGGCCTGTTCGCAATCGTGATGAGCGCCCGGATCGCCCGCGACCTCGGCGAGAAGTCCGAGCTGGACGCGCCCCTCACCCTCATCCGCTGACCCTCCTCCCACTCCGCGCGCGCTCGAACCCTCGCGGAGTCCAGCATCTGGGAAATCCCCACTCCGCGCGTGCTCGAACCCTCGCGCAGTCACACCCCACCCACTCCGCGCGTGCTCGAACCCTCGCGGAGTGGTTTCAGGGTTCGGGCGAGACGGTCGGCCGGACACCGACCTCGCCGTAGAAGGTGCCCTCCCAGCGCTTCACCGCAGCGACCAGCACGAAGCTCAGGCTGACCAGCAGAGCCCACGATCCCCATTTACCGACGTGCACGACCTGCCAGAAGTCGGCCTGGTCCGGATACTGCCAGGCCCCCAACCAGGTGGCGGCATTCTCGGCCAGCCAGAGGAAGAACCCGATCAGCACGAACGACAGACTGAGCGGCATGGCGTACCGGTGAGCGCCCACGGTGAACGACACCCGGCTGCGCCACAGCACCACCACGAAGCCGGCGGCCACCAGCCAGCGCAGATCCGGCAGCCAGTGGTGGGTGAAGAAGTTGGCGTAGGCCGCCACTGCCAGCGCGGTGGCGGGCAGCCAGCGAAAGTGGTTCACCCGCAGGTCGAAGCGGCGGAACGCCTGGCAGATGTAGGAGCCGACGGCGGCGTACATGAAGCCGGCGTAGAGCGGCACGCCGCCCACCTCGGCCCAGGCCTCCTCCGGATAGGACCAGGAGCCGACCCGCACCTTGAACAGCTCCAGCCCGAGGCCGATCAGGTGGAACCCGAAGATCACCGCGACCTCGCGCCCGGTCTCCAGCCGGAGCAGGAAGAAGACCGCCGTCACGACCAGCCCGTACGCCAGCAGCGCGTCGTACCGCGCGATCGGCAGCGGCACCGCCTGGCTGACCGCCAGACCGACGAAGATCGCGGCGGCGAACAGGCAACACTGGACCTCGAGCCAACCGAACCGGACCAGCTGGCTGATGAGCTGTCGGACGCGGGACCCTCTGACAGCGGCTCCTGGCTGACTCATCGCTCTCATTGGTCGACTATCAGTGGAAAACTATCGAAAATCAATAGTCGCCTCGACGAGGGCTTCCTGCGGTCGAGGAGAATCTCCCTCACGTTGCCCGCGCTCCGCGGGCGCGCGGCGGGCTCGCCCCGAAGCGAGGGAGATTCTCCTCAGGCTGCCTCAGCCATCGCCTGATCGGAGTAGCTCGGCCAGGTCGTTGTGACCTGCGTGGGCGGCCCAGTCGGCCGGTGTGGCGTCGAAGTCCCGGTCCCGGCATGTCGGGTCCGCACCGCGGGCCAGCAGCCAGACGCAGAGCGGCTCGTCCCCGCGCAGCGCGGCCTCGTGCAAAGCACTTCGCCGATCCGGCCCGATGGCATTGACAGTGAAGCCCAGCTCCAGCAGCCGCTCGACCGCCTCGGCGCCGTGCTGTTCGCCGGCCAGGTGGACTGCGCCGGGTCGGTTCGCGACCAGCTCCTGCGCATGGGAGCTCAGCTGCTGCATGGTCGCCAGGTCGCCGGCCAGCGCCGCCGCCAACAGCAGGTCGACCTGGTCCAGCCGATCAGCGCGTCCGCCGGCGGCCGCCAGCAGCTCGGCCGTGCCGAGATGGCCGTGCCGGACCGCCACCTCGTACGCGGTCTGGTCACCGAGGGAGGGGTGATAACCACGGGTGTTCGGGTCGACGCCGTACGCGAGCAGCCGTCGAACCCGCTCGATGAAACCGGCCGCCGCCGCGGTCCGCAGGTGCTCACCGAGCATCTCGGCCGGTGACGGGTACGCCGATCCCAGTCGGTCCCGCCACGGCGATGAATGCGGCCGCCCGACGCCGTGCTCCAACAGCGGCCCGAGATGACTGTCGTCGGACCGGAACTGCCGGTTGTAGAGGGCCTGGTTGTCGTTGGGGTCGGCGCCGGCGTCCAGCAGCAGAGTGGCCAGGGCGACGGCGTCGGGGTGCGGCGGCTCGTCGCGTTCGCCGCCGCCCAGCACGCCGGTCAGGGCGGTGAACGCCGACGGCAGCCAATGCCACAAGAACCCGGCGTTCGGGTCGGCGCCGGCATCGAGCAGCACCCTCGCGGTGGCGACGGCGTCACCGATACCCAGCCGCGCGTAGCAGAGGTACAGCAGCGGCGGCCACCGATGCGGCCCGGCGGCCCGTCCGACCGCCGCGGGGTCCCGGTCGAGCAGTGACTGCAGACCGTCGGCTTCACCGCACGTGGCCAGAGTCGCGGCGTTCGCGGTGGCCAACGCCGGATCAGCTCGAAGCAGCTCGACCGCCCGACCGGCCACGTACGGCTCGGTGTAGCTGAGACAGGACAGCCGCAAGAACGCGTCGACCGGCCCGTCGTCCCCGGCGGTCACGGCCATCTCCCGGCCCCAGGTGTCCAGCACCGCCAGGTGCTCGCGGAGTCGGGACCAGCCTGCGAACCCGTACGCTCGCGCCAGCACCCGCTGCGACCGGGCGAGGGTGATCGGCTCGTCGCCTGGATCGTACGTGCGGATCAGGTCCCGGGCATCGCTGTCGCCGGCCGCAGCACGGCGACGCAGCTCCTTGGCCTGCTTCCGGAGCCGCTCGAGGTTCGGACGCTCGGGGAGGCTCCAGCGGGCCTCCGGGTGGGCGTCGGGCACGCGTTCGTCAGGCACGCGTTCATCAGGCATGGAGCCTCCTTCGCTCAGGTCCCGATGTCCGCGCCGTCGGGGCGAAAGAGGTTGGTGGCACCAGCAACTCGGTCGTGCTCAGGTGGGCTGTGCCCTGTCCGCGGACCGGTGGCGCCCTGCGCGCCGCTGCCGACGTTATCCCCACGCTGGGACGACGACAAGGAGTACGAGAGATGCGCTGAGGTTGCAGACCGTGCTTCGACAGGCTCAGCAGGCGGAGGTCGTGCCCTGAGCCTGTCGAAGGGCCCCCGTCCCCGACAGACGTGCTTCGACAGGCTCAGCAACGCGGAGCGGCCGGGTGCAGACCGCACCCTAAGGTTGCCTCAACCCGCCCCGCCCAAACCCGCGTCCCGGGCTCGGAGGATGGCCGCCGACCGGTCCGACACGTGCAGCTTGGTGATGATGTTGGAGATGTGGTTGCGAACCGTCTTCGCGCTCACCCCGAGACGCCGGGCGACCACGGCGTTGTCCAGACCGCCGGCCAGCAGCCCGAGCACCTCCGCCTCACGCTCGGTCAGCTGCGGGAACGGCGACGTGCTCGCCGACCGGCCGAAGAGGTCGAGCATCCGGGCGGCGATGCCGGCACCGAACAGGGCCTCGCCCCTCGCCACCGCCCGGACGGCCGCGACCAGCTCGTCCGGTCCGGCGCCCTTGAGCGTGTAGCCGTACGCTCCGGCCCGCAACGCCGCCAGCACGTTCTCGTCGTCGTCGTACATGGTGAGCATCAGCGCCCGGGTCGCCAACCCGAGCCTGCCCAGCTCCGCGCACACCGACAGCCCGTCCCCGTCCGGCATGGCGATGTCCAGCACCGCCACCTCGGGCCGATGCTCGATCGCGGCGGCCACTGCCTCGCGGCCGGTACCCGCGACCGCCAGCACGGTGAAGTCCGGCTCGGCCTCGAACACCGCCCGCAGCCCGGCGGAGAAGACCGGATGGTCGTCAGCGAGGATCAGCGTGACCATCGAGTCCCCCCAGCACGAGCGGCAGTCGGGCGACCACCTCGGCGCCCTCGTCCGTCGACCGGATCAGCACGCTGCCACCGACCTCGGCGGCCCGCTCCCGCATCGAGCGCAGGCCGACCCCGGACGGGAGCGAGGGATCCAGTCCATGTCCGTCGTCGGCGACGATCAGCACGAGCGCGTCGCTGTAGGCCCGCAGATCGACCGCGCACCGCCTCGCCCCGCTGTGCCGAGCGGCGTTGGTCAACGCCTCCACCCCGATCCAGTACGCCGCGGCCTCCACCGCCGCCGGCAACCCGCCCGGCGGCAGCTCACCGGTGACCTCGGGAGTCAGCTCACCGGCCAGCGTAGACGCCCGGCTACGCAACGCCCCCAGCAAACCGAGCTCGTCCAGGGCGGGCGGCCTCAGACCCTCGACCAGTCGCCGGATGCCCCCGAGCGAGGCTTTCACCTCGGTGTCGATGGCGCCCAGAAGCTCGTGCGCCGGCGAAGCGGCCGGCACCTCCCGTCGGGCCAGCCCCGCCTTCAGACCGATCGCCGCGAGCGCCGGACCCAACCCGTCGTGCAGGTCTCGACGGAGTCGACGGCGCTCGTCCTCCCGCAAGGCGACCACCTCGGCGCGGGACCGGAGCAGGTCCTGATGCAGCCGGACGGCCTGCACCGCGGGTCCGATCTCGCCGGCCAGTGAGCCCAGCAACGTCAGGTCGGCGGCATCCAGCGGGTCATCGGGTCCACGATCGGACACCCTCAGCCGACCGACGGTGACGCCATGGTGGGTCAGGGTCTCGATGTGCAGGCCAGTGACCGCGACCCCGTGCTCAGCAGCGCATCGGAAGCTCGGGGTCTCGTCCTCGCCGTCGGGCGGCTCGACCAGATCGACAGCCACGTACGGCAGCCGCAGCGACTGGGCGACCGTCTCCACGACCGCCGGCAGCACGTCGTCGGGCAGCATCACTCCCTGCATCCGATGGCCCAGCCGAGCAAGCACCCCGGCCGGGTCGTCCCGGTCGCCGTACATCAGGCGGTTGACGGCACGCTGGGCCACCCGCAGCAGCGGTGCGAGGACGACAGCGGCCACGGCCGCGGACAGCGCGGCGGCCACCCCGCCGGACAGACCCAGCACGCCGCCGAGCAGCGCGACCAGCACCGCGTACCCGCCGACCAGCACCGCGGTCACGGCCAGGTACGTCAGGGAGCGGTTGGCCAGCCGCTCGATGTCGAACAGCCGATGTCGCCGCAGCGCCACCCCGACGCCGATGATGAACGGGAGACCGGACAGCCCGAGGGCTCCGGCCGGCAGCAGCGAGTGGCCGACGGCGACGGCCGGCAGGTGCCAGCCCACCAGACCCAGGACGGCCGTCGCAGCCGAACCACCGGCCACCCAGCGCAGCCTGGCCCGGGCGTCGGCACGGTCGCTGCGGAGGTAGGCCAGCACGCCGATCGCTCCGGTGGCCAGCAAAGAGAGAATCACCACGACGGTCGTGCCCGCGTACACCTGGGCGAACCAGTCCATCCAGTCCGCGGCCCGCCAGCCGGCCAGCACCAGGACCGCGAGCATGACGACCGGTGGAGCGAGCGCGCTACTGATCAGCCATCGTCGCGCCACCGGCGCATCGCCGGGCAGCAGCAGGGAGAACGGAAGCAGCGCACCCCAGGC
This sequence comes from Microlunatus sp., assembly GCA_035630075.1. Lineage (GTDB taxonomy): Bacteria > Actinomycetota > Actinomycetes > Propionibacteriales > Propionibacteriaceae > Microlunatus. The sequence continues at coordinate 7,932 of DASQLI010000199.1, read as the reverse complement.
GATGGCGTAGCTGCCGATCACGTTCACGTTGTAGAGCCACAGCAGCGGTCCGCCGGTGACCATCGCGATTGCCGGTACGCCGGCGACCACCGCCAACGTGCTGCCCAGCAGGCCGGCGGCCGCCACCAGCAGCGGTGCGGTGGCCGGCTCGTCCGGGCGGCGCGCGTACAGCGCGCCGGCCAGCAGGGCGAGGGCGATCACGAAGACGAGGTTGCCCCAGCCGTACCGCAGCATCGGCCAGACCGCCGGCCGCTCGACCACGACGGCAACGGTGTGGTCCGCCCGCTGCACCTGGTACGCCAGCGTCGTCCCTGGCGACGGCACCGCGAGCGCTCCGGGCGGCTCGGTGAGCCGGTGACCGGCGATCGCCAGTACCACGTCGCCCGTGACCAGTCCCCGGGACCCGGACGCCGCAGTGTCGACCGCCACGACCACGCCGCCCGGCTGCCAGTCGGTGACGCGCGTGCCGTCCGCCGGTGCGTCCAGCCGGACGGCCACCGCGAGGATCCCGAGCGCGACCAGCAGGGCGGCGACCAGCACCGGCACCCGGCGGAACGGCGCGCGACCAGGCCAGATGACCTCGCTGGTGCGCACCGCCGCCCGGCTCATGCCTCATTGTGAGCCCGCCGCCGACACCTCCGACAGGGCGGCGAGAGAATTCCCGGCCCCGTCGGGACACCGTCCCGTGACATCGGGACGCACCCCCACCCACCGTGCTGCCATGGCTACCGTCACACCCGCCCGCCGACCACCGGTCTGGGCCGTCGGCGCCGCGCTGGTCAGCGGCGTCCTCGGCCTCGTCGGCAACGTCTTCCTGGTGGCCTTCCTGGCGCTGACCCACCCCTACTACTCCGACCCGACCTGGGGCTGGCTGGGTTCGGCCAGCGACGTGGTCGCCGTCGGGCAGTTCGCGGCCCTCGTCCCGGTGATCCTCGTGGTCGGTCGGCTGCTTCCGCCGAGCCGGTTGATGCGGGCCTGTACCGCGCTGACGATGATCACCACGGGGGGAATCGCGGTGGTCTCGGCTGCGCTGGCGGCTGGGCTGATGACGTTCGACTCCCAGGTCTGGTTCGTGGTCGGCTTCCTGGTTCCCCTGTACGGGTGGCTGCTGGTGGCCAACTCGGTCGGCCATCGGGCCGGCGCCCTATCACGGTCAGTGACCCGGCTCGGGCTGCTGCTCGGGGTCAGCTGGCCGGCAGCAGCGGCGCTGGTGCTGGCCGGCCTGCTGATCGGCGGGGTGGATCTCGGCTCCCAGGCGTACGGGCTGCCGGGAGCCGTGCTCCTCGTACCGGGCATCGTGTTGGGGCTGCTGAGCTGGCTGGCCCTGCCGCTGTGGCCGCTGGCGCTCGCGGCGACGGCGTACAGACCGAGCCGACCGGAGGCCCGTACGCTGCCACAGCGCGTAGAGCTGGAGGCCGGGCGGTGAGCGTCCGGTCCACGATCGCTGACGACACCCGGGCCGAATGGCGCCGGCTGTCCCGTGTGACCGGGGTCTCAGGGCTGGTCGGCACCGTGCTGCTGCTCGGTCCGATCAGCGCTGCCTCCGGCCAGGAGCCCGGCTTCACCGGCGATGCCGCTGCCGTCCGGACGTTCTTCGCCTCCGTCGCCGGCACCGGCCATGAGATCGGCCGGGCGCTGGTGACGGTCGGACTGGTCGCGGTGCTGTGGTTCAGCACCGGGCTGTCGCTGCTGCTCGCCCGGGCTGAGGGCACCCCGCCCTGGCGGTCGGCCATTGCCGCGATGAGCGCCGTCCCCTTCGTCACCGTCTCCTTGAACGGATTGTGGCAGGCCGCCAGCTTCCGCGCCGGATCACTCGACGACAGCACCGCGCTGCTGGCCTTCGACACCGGGAACGTCGCCTTCGCCAACGTCTGGGTAGCGATGGGGAGCTTCGCCGGCTGCGCTGGCTGGGTGGTTCTCCGCTCCGGCTTCGCCCCCCGGTGGGCGGGCTGGCTCGCGGTGCTGGCCGGGGCCGGGCTGGTCGTCTGCCGGTTCGTCTGGACCAGCAGCGCCTGGTTCTTCCCGTACGCCCTGTTCTGGCTGCTGGTCATCGCAGTCTCGATCCGCCTACTGCGCAGTGCACGACCGGGTCGTGCCCAACCAACCCAACCGTCTCCTGAGGAGGAGGAAGTCCGATGAGAACTGCCTACAAGCTGCTCGCGTACGCCGTCGCCGCCGAGGTCGCCATCCAGGCCATGGCCGTGGTCTGGGCCATGGCCGGCCTGGGCAAGTGGATCCAACAGGGCGGCGTGGCCGACGCCTCGCTGATGGAGAGTGAGGCGATACCGTTCCCCGAGGTCGCCGGCTTCATCATCCACGGCATCAACGGAACCTTCGTGGTGCCGATCATCGCGCTGGCCCTGATGGTGCTGTCGTTCTTCACTCGACAGCGCCGAGCCATCGTTGTCGCCGTCGCCGTGTTCGTGCTGACGGTGCTGCAGGGCCAGCTCGGATTTCTAGGCCACGAGATCCCCGGCATCGGTGCCCTGCACGGGCTGAACGCGCTGATCCTGTTCGCGACCGCCCTGTACGCGGCCCGCGGTGTCCAGATCTCTGGACGCGCGGACCGGGCAGTCGCCGAGCCAGCGGTCACCACGGTCTGAGCCGCCCATATGACTCGGGGGTCACGGCGTCGGGGGACGCGGGGTCGCTCGGCGGGGCGACGGGGGCTGGTGCTGCCCCTGCTGGCGGCACTGATCGTCGTCGCCCCACTGGGCTGGTGGTGGCAGGGCAGTCGGGTGCCGGAGACGTTCTCGGTGATGCAGATGGGGTACGCGGACCTCGGCGGCGGACCCGCCGCCGCTCACCCTGATCACGGGTCGGGTCACGGCGGCCATCCCGGACCAGGAGGCAACGCCGCGCCCCGCTCGGTGCCGGAGCTGATCGCCGACCCGCGACGGCCGGCCGACATCCGCGTCGACCTCGTGGCCCGCCAGGAGCGGATCCGGATCGGCGGCCGCGAGCTCGACGGTTTCACGTTGAACGGTGCCACCCCGGGACCGGAGCTCCGGGCCGAGCTGGGCCAGCTGGTCGAGGTGCACCTCCGCAACGACTCGATTGCCGCCGGGGTGACCCTGCACTGGCACGGGCTGGATGTGCCCAACGCGATGGACGGGGTCGCCGGCGTCACCCAGGACGCCGTGCCGGTCGGGGGTGGGTTCGTCTACCGGTTCGTGGCCGACCGGGTCGGCAGCTACTGGTACCACGCCCACCAGGTGTCCAACCCGCAGGTGGCGGGCGGGTTGTTCGGCTCGCTCGTCGTCACCCCCCGCTCAGGAATCCCCGACCTCGACCTGACCGCGCTGGCGCACACCTACGCCGGGGTGCGGACCATCAACGGCGCCGCCGGTGACCTGCGAGTGACCGCCGCTCTCGGCCGACGCGCCCGGATCCGGATCACCAACACCGACAACGCCCCGATGGTGGTCTGGACCAACACGCCGTATCGGGTGCTGGCGGCCGACGGCACGGACCTGCACCGACCGACCGACGTGAGCGACCGATCGCTCAGCCTGGCCGCCGGCGCGCGTGCGGACCTGCAGGTCACCGTGCCCTCCGACGGGCGCGCAGCGCGCATCCAGCTGTCGAAGGGGACTGCGCTGATCGTGGGCCCCAGCGGAGCCGCCGCCTCCGCTCCGCCGCAGCCGCCCGCCGAGGTCGACCTGCTGAGCTACGGGTCACCGGCTCCGATCGGCTTCGACCCGGCGAGCTCCGACCGGCACTTCGACTACGCCATCGGCCGACGGCTCGGCTTCGTCCGGGGCCGGCCGGGCATGTGGTGGTCGATCAACTCCCGCCTGTACCCGAACGTCCCCATGTTCGTCGTACGTGACGGGGACGTCGTCACCATGAGTCTGGTGAACAACAGCGGCGAGGTGCACCCGATGCACCTGCACGGGCACCGGCTGTTGGTGCTGGCCCGGGACGGGCGACCGAGCACCGGCAGCCCGTGGTGGGTCGACTCGCTCGACCTCCGACCGCGGGAGAGCTACGAGGTCGCGTTCGTCGCGGACAACCCCGGCCTCTGGATGGATCACTGCCACAACCTGAAGCACGCCGCGGACGGCATGGTCGCGCACCTCGCCTACGACGGTGTCGACACCCCGTACCGGATCGGTGGATCGAGTGACAACGCACCGGAGTGACTTGGGCCGGATGTGACCGAGTCCGCACCTCGACGTTGCGGTCGGTACGGACGACGAGACGTAGGCTCGCTGCCGTGAGTCGACACGAAGGATCGCCGCTGTGACGGGTGCCCTGCTCCGCTATCGCGTGATGGCGTACGTCGTCGGCGTGCTGCTGGTCGTGCTGGTCTGCGTCGGGGTGCCGCTGAAGTACCTGGCCCACAACGACACAGTGGTGACTTGGACCGGCATTCCGCACGGCTGGCTCTACATGATCCTGATCATCACCGCGTTCGACCTCGGCCGCCGTGCCCGGTGGGGCTGGGGCCGGCTGATCCTGATCGCCTTGGCCGGCACCGTGCCGTTCCTGTCCTTTGTCGCCGAGCACTACGCCACCAAGGACGTGCGGGCGAAGCTGTCGGTCTATCCCGAGTACGCGGACCAGTCGTCGCTGCCTCTCGAGGCGGCCGCAGTGAACGCCCGGAACGCCTCCTCCGTCGAGCGCGCCGACGAGCCCGTCGTCGAGTCGGCGCGGCCGGCCGGCGATCAGGTGCCCGGCGCGCCTCGCGCTGACTGACGTCGGACCGCTGTCGGTCAGGTGAGACTGCCTGATCCGCATGGCCGACCGACGTCCAAGGACCGGGTCACGTTCTGCGGCTTCCGGCGAGGGCGCGGCCAGCGCCAGTCAATCAGCGCCTCGTGACCGGCGCGCCCTGCGCCTCCTGACTCCGACTCAGCCGCCTTCCGAGCCCGGGCGGCGCCCTCCGGCATGCGTGGTCAGTGGCCCCGGAAGGCGTCCTGCAGCCACCACGACCCGCCGTCACTGCTGATCTTCGCGTCGATCACCAGCGGTCGGTCCCGGCGTCCACGCAGCCATGGTGCGAGTGCGTCGAGGTCAGTCACGGTGCGGACGGTGATCCCTTCTGCGCCGTAACCACGCGCCACGGCCGCGAGATCGGTGTCCGGGAAGCGGACCGTGGAAAGGTCCGCTCCTGTGGGTCCGAAGTGGTGCACCTCTGCTCCGTACCCAGCATCGTTGTAGACGACGATCACCATCCCGAGCCCGAGTCGGACGGCCGTCTCGAGCTCGGCGATGGACATCAAGAAGCCGCCATCGCCGGTACCCAGCACCGGCAGCCGATCGGGAGCTGCCACAGCCGCCCCGATGGCGGTGGCCAGTCCCAGCCCGATGGACTGGAACGACTGGGTGAAGCAGAACGCACCCGGGCCGGGCACGGACAGGTAGCCCGCCGGGTAGCCCATGAAGTTGCCGGAGTCGACAGCCAGCTGTCGTCCGGACGGCAGCAGCTGGTCCAGCCGGACGCTGAGGGCCCGCGGGTCGATCGTGCTTTCGGTGGACAGATCCGGGTACGGCACCGCAGACCAGCGGCCCTCGGAGCGGATCCGCTCAGCAACCGCCGCCGTGCGGTAGCCGGTCCGCGGGTCGGAGTCCGCGAGCAGATCGCCGACCGCACCGACGGTCAGCCCGACATCACCGAGGACGCCGAGGCGTACTGGGTGGCGCGCTCCGATCGCGGCTGGGTCGTCGTCGACCTGCGCCAGCGCGACCTCGGGGCCGAGCATCCGGCCGTGCCGGGTCGTCCACCGGGTCAAACTGCAGCCGAAGGCCACCACGACGTCGGCGTCGGCCACCAGCTCGGCGGCCAGCGGTGTCGCGAAACCGCCGCAGATGCCCAGGTCGTACGCCTCGTCGGCGAACGTGCCGGCCGCCACGGCCGAGGTGATCAGCAGCGCACCGACCCGGTCGGCCAATGCGGCCAACGCCGGGCCGTGGCCGAGCGCGCCGCGTCCGGCCAGGAACACCGGTCGTTCGGCACGCCGGATCAGGTCGGCGAGGGATCGTGCGAGGTCCGGGTGGGCGGTCGATCGTCGGGCCGGCGGCAGCGGCTCCAGCCGCTCGGGTTCTGGCGCCTCGGCGGCTTGGACGTCCAACGGCAGGTTGAGAACCACGGTGCGCCGTCCGTGCACGGCGGCTCGGTAGGCCCGCTCGACGTCGGCCAGAGTCGAGCTCGAGCTGTGGACGCGCTCCGGCACGGCGCCGACGCTGCGGACCAGGCCGTCCTGGTCGATCCGGAAGTTGGAGCCGACGTCCGGCCCCGCCACGTCGGCGGCCAGCACCAGCATCGGGGTCCGGCTCTTGGCCGCCTCCGCGATGCCGGTCATCGCGTTGGTGAGACCGCAGCCCTGGTGCACGCTCAGCACCCCGACCCGGCCGCTGGTCCGGGCGTAGGCGTCAGCCATGGTCGCCGCTCCGGCTTCATGTCTGGCGGCGACGTACGGTACGCCGGCGGCCACCAGCGCGTTCGTCACCGCGAGGTTGCCACTACCCACCACCCCGAATGCGTGTCCGGCGCCCAGCTCGGCGACCGACCGGCCGACCAGGTCGGCGACCCGCATCAGGTGCGGGCCACGAGGGCGAAAACCCGGGCCGGACTGCCGGTGCCACCGACCAACCGCAGCGGCTGGACGATGAGGATGGCGCCCACGGTGGGCAGGCGCTCCAGCTGTTGCAGCTGGGTGAGACCGAGCTTGTCCGCGCCCAGCAGGAAGTAGTGCGCCGGGAACGCCGGGTCCATCCCGCCAGCACCGCCGGCGTCGATGCCCACCGTCTCCACTCCGAACCCGGAGATGGCTCGCTCCTCCGCCAACCATCGGGAGGCGGCGACCGACGGTCCGGGTGTGTGAGGTCCGTTCTCGTCGGCGTTCAGGAAGGTCTCCTGCGACCCTCCCCTGCTGGCCCACCCGGTGCGCAGCAGCACCCAGGCGTTGTCGGGGATCCGGCCGTGGTCGGTCTCCCAGGTCTGCAGGTGCTCCGGTTCCAGCAGGAAGTCGGGGTCGTCGGCCACCTCGGCCGAGACGTCGACGACCACGGCGGGGCCGATCAGTCGCTGTGGGGGCACCTGATCGACAGTCCAGCCGTCCTTGCCGCTCAGCCAGTGGGCGGGCGCATCCAGGTGAGTCCCGGTGTGCTCGCCGGTGTGGATGTTGTGCCACTTCCACATCGGGCCCGCGTCGTCGAATGCGCTGACCGTCTCCAGGCTGAGCGCGATGGTGTTAGCGAACGGCGGCGGAAGCTGGAGGACCGGAGTCTGGGGTGACAGGGGCGCCGTCAGGTCGACGACCTCGATGTCACCGGTCGTCAGGGCGGACTGGAGGTCCGACAACAGGGTGGACGAGATCATGTTTTGAACTCCTACGGATCGAGAAATCGATTTGTCGATAAATGGCTCTATCGCTACCGCAGGAGGAGTGCGGCGATCCGCTCGAGATCCTCGGACGAGGCGAACTCGATCGTCAGGCGGCCCTTCGCCTTTCCGCCGTCCACTCGAACACGAGTGTCGAGTCGGTCGGCCAGCTGCCCGGCGATCTCACTCGCCCGGGGAATCGGCTCGCGGGCCGAGCGCGGGGACCGCTGCGTGGCTGACGGCTCGTCGGCCTCTCCGAGCGTGACGATCTCCTCCGTGGCCCGTACCGACAAGCCTTCGGCGACGACCCGCTGAGCCAGCCGCTCCTGCTGGGCGGCGTCCGGCAGAGCGAGAAGGGCCCGAGCGTGACCGGCCGACAGCACTCCGGCGGCGACCCGGCGTTGGACGATGGGTGGCAGCCTCAGCAGTCTGATGGTGTTGGAGATCTGCGGCCGAGAGCGTTTGATGCGACTCGCCAGCTCCTCCTGCGTGCAGCCGAAGTCCTCGAGCATCTGCTGGTACGCGGCTGCCTCCTCCAACGGATTGAGCTGGGCTCGGTGCAGGTTCTCCAGCAGGGCGTCGCGGAGCAGGTCATGGCTCTC
>DASQLI010000198.1:0-11587 GCA_035630075.1 Microlunatus sp. | reverse complement strand
CCTCGGTCATCCAGATCGCCCAGTCGGACACGGTGGCGGAGCTCCGCCACGGATCCGTGGTGCGGCCGGCACGGAAGCGCCGGATCCGGTCGATGTTGCGAGCGTCCAGTACCGCATCGAGAGCTTCGGCCGCCGCCTGCTCGGCCGGCGACCCGCTTCCCTCGAACTGGTTTCCGACCGGGACCCAGCGCCAGGGTCGGTTCCGTCCTCGACCTCCCTCGGCCTCCTCGACGAACCCGAATCGGGCCAGTTGCCGAAGGTGGTAGGAGCACGAGGCGGCCGAGTCGCTCAACCTGGTGGCACACTCGCTCGCTGTCAACGGCCCTTGGGCGATGAGCAGATCGATGATCTCCATCCGTCGCGGATGGGCGAGCGCGCGCAGCTGGTCAGCGGTCCGCAGTCGACGAACCGGCAGACCTTGGTCCTCGATCACCTCAGGGCGCTCACTGAGTCGCGACGGCATGGTCGAAAGATATCTTTTGAAACATCTCCTTTCAAGTCACCCAAGTGATCAGCAACAAAAGGTTGCGTATTTCCTCGACATCGGCTAGCTTCGTACGCAACCAATTGTTGCAGGAGGATGACATGGAGTTCGCAACACTCGAGCGGGAGCTGTACGTCGACGCCGCACCGGAGATCGTCTTCGAGGTGGTGAGTCGACCCGAGCACGTCAAGGAGTGGTGGCCGGATGATGCTCGGTACGAGGTGCTGCCCGGGTCAACCGGTGAGATCGCATTCGACGACCCCGACAGAGGCATGCAGGCGGTGGCCTTCACGGTCCTGGAGTGCCGACCACCACAGACCTTCACGTTTCGCTGGACCCAGCCGGCGGAGGAACCGGCGACAGCCGGCAACAGCCTGCTGGTCACCTTCGACCTCTCTCCCGCGGGCTCGGGGACCCTGCTCCGGTTGACGGAGTCCGGCTTCCGGGAGATGGGCTGGGAGGTGGCGGTCCTCGAACAGCAGTACCGCGAGCACGTCAGCGGCTGGGACTTCTTCCTGCCCAGGCTCACCGCCTACGTGGCGACGTTGCCGGTGCGCGCATGAGCGTGATGGGCTCCGATCGGGTCGACGACGAGCTCTGGTCGGCCGTCGGGGACCCGACGCGACGCCGGATGCTCGACCTGCTGCTGGCCCACGACGGAGGCACCGCGACCAGCCTCGGCAAGCAGCTGCCGGTGAGTCGACAAGCGGTGTCGAAGCACCTCGCCGTGATGGACCGGGTCGGACTGGTGCATGCGACGCCGGCAGGGCGGGAGAAGCTCTTCCGGGTCGACGAAGCCCAGCTGGCTCGGGCTGCGGCAGAGCTCAGCTCCGTCGGTGCGGCCTGGGACGCCAGGCTGCAGCGCATCAAGCGGATCGCCGAGTCCCTCCAGCGCACTCGGAATGCTCAACCAGAGAACGACTGACGACAACCAGACGAGAACCAAGGAGACAGAGTCATGGTGGACATCCTGCATCGGATCGGAGTGCAGAACGCGACGCCGGAGGAGGTGTACAAGGCGCTGACGACGGTCGAGGACCTGGCCGGTTGGTGGACCGAGGACACTGCGGGCGACGGGAACCAGGGCGGAGTCCTGGAGTTCCGCTTCCCGCCGATCGGTGGGTTCGACATGGAGGTGACCGAGGTCCAGCCGGGAAAGCACGTCCGGTGGCGGGTCGCGGACGGCCCGGAGGAGTGGCTCGGCACCACGATCGACTGGACGCTTCGTCGCGACGGTGAGTACACGATCGTGCTGTTCGAGCACCGGGACTGGACCGAGCCGGGCGAGTTCATGCACCACTGCAGCACCAAGTGGGGCTCCTACTTGATGAGCCTGAAGTCGCTGGTGGAGACCGGCCAGGGTGCGCCGGCCCCGCGAGACGTCCAGATCAGCGACTGGCACTAGCGGCTGCAACCACTGGCGTCGCAGCGCTGCCCGGGCCGGTCGATCACCCGAGGTCCAGCCGGGACAGGGCCGCCCGCTGCACGGTCAGCTCTCCGTCGACCACCTCGAGGCCGATGCCGCTGCCGGGTCGGTCGTACATCCGAGCGCTCAGTGCGACGCCGTCGACGTAGATCGTCGCGATGGTGTCGTCGATGATCACGTCCACGTCATGATCCCGTCCTGGCTCGACGACGAAGGGCCGTTCCAGTCCCCGGTTGTCGTAGCGGAACCACGGGTAGTTGGGCACCCGGTCGAAGTCGAGGCGACGCTCCCCCACTCGGAAGGTGAAGGCGTACCCATCACCCAGGTCGTTCTCGAACATGCGGATCGCCACGCTGCGAGCCGCCGAGACCCTGAGCCGGAAAGACAGCAAGGCCGGCGACTCGCCGGTCAGGTGGCCGAGCGTCATGGTGCGGCGACCATCCCTCTCGACGAGCGGCTCCGGGGCCGTGATCAGCTCGGTGGCCGGGCCGAACGCCGCGCGCACCGGACCGGGGACGGCTGTAGCGAGGGAGCCGTCGGGCCGCGGCAGGACCTCGTGGACGACCAGAGTGCCGCCCCACTGCCAGGCGCCCAGATCGCGCTCGTCCTCCTTGGTGGCGACCCAGCCGAACAGGTAGCGGTGCTCGCCGTCCGACGCCGATCGAGCCGCGTAGTAGGACCGGCCGTCGAAGGCGTCGTCGACCGGTGCGGACCAGGGTCCCTCGATGCCCGGGCTGCTGCGGTAGATCGTCTTGCTGCGGTCGCTGTACTCGGTCGTCAGCAGGTACCAGCGGTCGCCCATCCAGAACAGGTCGGGCATCTCGTGCATGGTGTAGAGGTCGGGGGCCCAGAAGTCACCCTGGAAGTCCCACCTCTCGAGGTCGGTGGAGGTGAACCAGACGGTGCGTCCACTGACCCCGATGGTGTCCTCGTCCTTGCGTGCCCCGAGGATCATCACCCAGCGATCACGATCGTCGTCACGCAGCACGTACGGGTCGCGCCAGTTGTCGGGGTCGTAGCCGGGCTGCGGCGGCACCAGCTCGCCTTCGACTCTGGCCCAGTGCTGCAGGTCGTCGCTGATCGCGTGCATCAGCACCTGCGCAGGCTTTCCCAGGGCCGGGTGGTCGCGGTTGAAGCCGGTGTAGAGCGCGTGATAGCGGTTCTCGGCGGCGAACACGCTGCCGGCGAAGATGAACTGGTCCTGGGCATCGTCGGCACCTCGCTCGACCGCCTCGCCGAGATCCTCGTAGTGCACGAAGTCGACGGTGCGGGCCAGCGCCCAGCCGAACGGCTCACCGAACGGGCCGGGCCGTCGTGTGTCGCGTTGATGGAACAGCTGGAACGCCCCCTCGGCGAAGATCGGCATGCAGTCGCCGAACCAGGTACCGGGGTGTTGATAGTGGAGCCGGTGCACGGACGTCTCTTCTCTCGATGTCGGGCGGCGAGGAGGCAACCATCATGGCTCAGCAGCGGCCGGCCGAACCCGTCGACGGAGAACGCGGACACGGTGCCTACGGTGGCGTCATGGACTGTGACGACTACCAGCGCGCTGCGTTGCGTACCGCTCGCGACAGGGACGCTCCGGACGAGTTCATGCATCTGGTGCTCGGTCTGGTTGGTGAGGCGGGTGAGATCGCCGAGAAGATCAAGAAGCTCATTCGCGACAAGAACGGTGATCTGGACCAGCTCGACCGCGCGGACATGGCTGCCGAGCTCGGCGACGTTCTCTGGTACACGGCGGTCCTGGCCGACTTCTTGGACCTCTCGCTGGATGACATCGCCCGCCGCAACGTCGACAAGCTTGCCGACCGGCAGCGCCGCGCCGTCATCGGCGGAGCCGGCGACAACCGCTGAGCGGTCAGCCGGGCAGTCCGCGGGCCAGCTCGGAGAGGTGGGCGAAGGGGATCTCCCGCACCAAGGCATCGGCGTGCCGATGCACGATCTGCCAACGGTCACCGGCCCGGCGGAAGACGATGGTGACCCGCAGCGACCAGTCCTGGTCGGGATAGCCGCCGACCTCGCCGTGCTGTCGTTCGATGGCGACGAGCACGACCAGATCACCGGAGACATACGTCTTCTGGACTTCCAGAGTCGCTTCACCCGACGCGAAGAAGCGGCTCGTCACCTCCAGATCCTCCTCGGTCGGGTGGAAGCCGATGCTGGTCTCTCCGCCGTAGGGCGGCATCAGCGAGTAGTCGTCCGGGTGGTCGAAGAGCTCGAGATAGCGGCGGATGTCGCCCCGGATGTAAGCCGCCGCGGCCTCACTCATCCGATCCAGGAGCTCGGCGAGCTGCTCGTCGTCGATCATGGTCTGCGGCACAGGCGCTGTCATGCCGACAGTCAACCGGCTGCGCCACCACTGCCGCATCGGTAGTCGCTACTGAACCTCGGCCGCCGCCCGAACCGTCAGAAGCTCTCGACGGTCGTCCCGATCGGGTTGACCCGATCCCGCGCCGACCTTCCGACCCACACGGTGATCATCCGCGCAGGATCGGGTTCCTCCGGCATCCACTCCGCCAGCCACGCGTGCACAGCACCAGCGAGCAGGACGCCCGGTTCGTCCGCAGGCGACCGCTTCAGGCAGGTCACCGTGACCCGCGGCGGCGCGGTCAGCACGAGCGCTGCCTGCTGCGGCTCGCTCTCGACCAGCACCTGGCCGTACGCGGTCGACGGGAGCAGCAGCAGGAGTGCCTCGATGGCGGACAGCTCCGACTCGCTCCCTGCGACCAGGACGTGCTCGAGCGGACCGCGCCGCCGATGAGGCCTCATGGTCACCACTATAGGTGAGCCTTACCTCATCTGTGGCAGGTCGGCCGAACTCCTCGGTCAGGACGCGATGTGCGCCTGCAGCAGCCAGCGATCCTTGGTCAGACCGCGCTCGATCTCGATGGCGACGTCCTGGCTGGAGATGTCGATGTCATCGAGGCCGGTGACTGCAGCGCGTACGACGACCAGTGCGGCGTCGATCTGGGCCACGACCTCGGCAACGGTGGTCTGCCAGCTCTGGAAGCCATCCGACAGAGCCGGCAGCGTGGTCTTCTGAGCCACGGTCGCCAGCCGAGAGTCGACGGGCAACCCGAGCGCCACGATCCGCTCGGCGGCGGTGTCGGCGTACTCCTGCGCGTGGGCGACCACGGTGTCGAGCAGCTCGTGGACGCCGATGAAGCTGCCACCGCGGACGTGCCAGTGGGCCTGCTTGCCGTTGACGACGAGCGCCTCGAGGTCGATGACGACCGGGGACAGGAACTGCGCCGCCCCGGCCGCGACCTCCGGGCTGGCGGCCAGGTCGGACGGGGTCTGCGTGATGGAAGTCATGAGGGATCCTCTGCTGCGCGAATGCGGTGTGCTCCAACCATGGCCTGCCGAGACCGATCGATCAACGAAGCAGAGGCTCGCCTCATCGCCTGTCCCGTTGGATTTCCGGCGTGACGGAGGTGGTCAGCGGTCAGGCAGCAGGGAGATCTTCTGCCAGATCTTGCGGCTCATGCCGGTCGTCAGCGTCTCGATGGTGCTGACCGTGTCCAAGATCACCGGGTCTTGGCTCTCCTCGGCGCACAGGGCCGCGATCTTGCCGATCAGAGACAACATCTCCGAGCAGTAGTCGAGGTAGTTCTCCATCGCGTGCGTCGTCGACAGGTGGACGTCCACCGTCTCCGGCGTGGTGGTGAAACCCGGTCGGAGTCGTTCGGGGTCCTTGGTCAGCTGGTGCATGTCGACGATGTGCGCCAGCGACCGGAGCCGGTGCAGCTGGCCGAGCAGATAGCTCCGCTCGATCCGGTTCGGCAGGGCGTAGAGGAAGTAGACCGCGAGCGCGGCGAAGACGATGTCGTTCACCGTCGACTCGATCAGCGGCAGCCACTCGAACGAGCGCTCCAAGCCGTTGATCACGGCGTCGCGCAAGGTCAGCACCAGTGCGACGATGGTGATCAGCACCACCACGACGCTGAGCAGCCGGGTGGCGACCCTGATCCGGCGCAGTCGCTGACGGGCACTCGACGCGGAGTCGGCCACCTGGCCGGCCACCCGGACCAGCTCCCCGGCCACCTGAGCGAGCCCTCGCTCGCGGAACCGTGCCGAGACCCGCCGCTGCAGTCGCGTGGTGGTGGCCACCACCTGGGCGGAGTCGAGACGCTGGTATCGCTCGGCGGCAAGCTGGCTCGTCACGAAGCCCACTCTGCCGTGAGATGAGGGCGGTGAACTCTAGGACCTCCCGCAGTTCCAACTTATAACGCAGCAGGGGGCTTGCCGCAAGGCCCGGTGGACGGGGCAGAATCGCCGCCGCACCTGCTCGCGCACCCTTCTTGGAGCTGTGATCGTGACCCTCCTTTCCTCCAGCGTGTTCGCCCTTCCCGAGAGTCTGGCAGCGAAAACCGACCCGCGGCTGGTCGGCGACGACGAGCAGCAGTTCGCGGCCATCGCCGCGAGTCTCGAGCAGCAGATCGCCGAGGTCGGCCACCGGCTCGACGTCGTCCGCAGGGACCCGGCCGGCACCGGTCGACGCGCCTCTGACCGCGATCTGGAGATCCACCGGCTGTCTGCCCGGCTACGCCTGCTGCGACGGTTCGGCAGCGACGTGTGCCTGGGTCGGATCGTCTACCTCGACGGCTCGGAGCCGGTCTACATCGGCCGGATCGGTCTCACCGACAGCACCGGTCGTCGTCTGCTGGTCGACTGGCGGGCGCCGGCGGCCGAGCCGTTCTTCGCCGCCACCCACGCCCACCCCCAGGGTCTGGCCAGCCGCCGCCGGTATCGCTGGACCACCGGGCACATCACCGACTACTGGGATGAGGTCTTCGACCTCGATGGGCTCGATGACCGTACTGCGCTGGACGACGACACCGCCTTCATCGCCAGCCTGGGCAGCAGCCGATCACCACAGATGCGCGACGTGCTGAGCACGATCCAGGCCGACCAGGACGCGATCATCCGAGCGAGCTCGCACGGCGCCCTGGTCGTGGACGGCGGTCCCGGCACCGGCAAGACCGTCGTGGCGCTGCACCGAGCCGCGTACCTGATCTACTCCGATCCCCGACTGAGCGGTCGTCGTGGCGGGGTGCTGTTCGTCGGACCGCACCGGCCGTACCTGGCGTACGTGGCCGACGTGCTGCCCAGTCTGGGCGAGGAGGGCGTGCAGATCTGCACGCTGCGCGACCTGGTCGTCGAAGGCGCCGACGCAGCCGCCGAGACCGATCCCGAGGTCGCCCGACTGAAAGCGGATGCCCGGATGGTCGAGGCGATCGAGCCCGCCGTCCGGTTGTACGAGGAGCCGCCGACCGAACCACTGCTGGTGGAGACCCACCTGGCCGATGTGAGGCTCAGCACGGACGACTGGGTCGAGGCCTTCGAGGCTGCTGAGCCGGGAACCCCGCACAACGAGGCTCGCGACCAGGTGTGGGAGGCGCTGGTGTCGATCATGATCGACAGTCTGGACGACCCTGACCTGCCCATTGATCAGCTCCGCCGATCGTTGTTGCATAACGACGACCTGATCCGGACCTTCACCCGCGCGTGGACGGCCATCGAGGCCGCTGACCTGGTCGGTGACCTGTGGTCGGTGCCGGCCTACCTGCGTCGCTGCGCACCGTGGCTGACTCCCGACGAGGTACGCAGGCTGCAGCGGGCCGAGCCGCAGGCCTGGACCATGTCCGACCTGCCGCTGCTCGATGCTGCGCGGCTGCGGCTCGGGGATCCCGAGACCTCCCGACGGAACCGGCGCCGCGAGGCGGCACTGGCCGAGGAGCGAGAGACTCGAACCAGGGTGACCGAGAGCATCATGGAGAACCTCGAGGGCTACGCCGAGGACGTGATCATGCTGAAGGGGGCCGACCTGCAGGATGCGCTCATCGACGAGGCAGGCTCGCCCAGTGCGGAACCGGATCTTCTGGCCGGACCGTTCGCGCACGTGATCGTCGACGAGGCCCAGGAGCTGACGGACGCCGAGTGGCGGATGCTGCTACGACGGTGTCCGTCTCGGAGCTTCACGATCGTCGGTGATCGGGCTCAGTCCCGACGAGGATTTCCCGAGTCCTGGTCCGAGCGGCTCGAGCGGGTCGGCTTCGACCAGGTCACGATCGCCTCGCTGAGCGTGAACTACCGCACGCCCGAGGAGGTGATGGCCGAGGCCGAGCCGGTCATCCGCGCCGTTCTCCCGGACCCGAACGTGCCCACCTCGATCCGCCGCAGCGGACTGCCCGTGGTCCACGGCGCGACCGCCGATCTCGAGTCGATCCTCCAGGACTGGCTCGCCGCACACGCCGAGGGCACGGCCTGCGTGATCGGTGCCCCGACCTTCGCGGGCACGACCAGGGTGCGCTCCTTGTCGCCGCAGGAAGTCAAGGGGCTGGAGTTCGACCTGGTCGTGCTGGTCGACCCCGACACCTACGGTGAGGGCATCGAGGGCGCCGTCGACCGCTACGTCGCGATGACCCGGGCGACGCAGCAGCTGGTGATCCTCGGCTGACAGTTCCCAGCTGGACGAAGGTGGAGAATCGTGCCGTGCAGCGATTCGAGGACCAGGACCTGACCGGCGTCGAGTTCCGCGAGTGCAGCTTGAGCAACGCGCGGCTGATCGGGGTGGTGATGCAGGATGCCGTGATCGACGGTCTGGTCACGAACCTGGTGGTCAACGGGGTCGAGGTGACGTCGTTCGTCCAGGCCGAGCTGGACCGTCTCCATCCGGTACGGCTGAAGATCCGATCGGCTGACCCTGCCGACCTGCGAGAGGCATGTCGGCAGCTGCAGGCGGCTTGGACGAGGACGGTCGAACGCCTCCGCGAGCTGCCTTCGGGCTCGGAGCACCGGCGCGTCGGTGGCGAGTGGTCGGCGGTGCAGACCCTGCGGCACCTGGTGTTCGTGCACGACGGGTGGTTCCGGCGCTGCTGCCTGGGCTCGACCCAGCCCTTCACGCCGATGGGGCTGGCGGCGGGGTTCGTACCCGACCAGGCGGAGCTGGGTCTGGATCCAGCGGCTGCGCCTGGTCTGGACGAGGTGCTCGCGGTGCGTACCCGACAGGTAACCGAGCTGGAGACCTGGCTGGCGACCGTGACGGAAGACGACCTCTCGGCCCCCGCACCCGTGCCGGCCGAACCCGGGTGGCCACCGCCCGGAGATGAGCATTCGGTGCTGGAGTGCGTGCACGTGGTCCTGGACGAGGAGTGGGCACATCACGGCTTCTGCGTCCGCGATCTCGATCTTCTCGACGGGTGACCGGAGCAGGCGGCCAGGACGACGTGCGTATCTGCGCTGTCGCCCGATGCTCTTACGGGGAACAACCACTTCGTACGAAGAGCAGACGCCCATGCCTGACGCCGCAGCACGCCCCCGCCTCGTCTTCCACCTGTCCGCCTGGGACGGTCCTTCCAAGGCGACCCTCATCCAGGGACTGGTTCGCGACCCGGTGACGAGGGAGTACTTCATCACCCAGGCGGACAACGTGGCCGGCCAGGCGTCGCAGAATCTGGTGATCCGTCGTCACCTGCAGAACCTCAGCTACGCGGACTCTCAGACCGTACGTCGAGGAGGTCACGGGTCTTCCGTCGGCATCGAGAACGACGGCGGCACACGGATCTGGCTGGGGCACGATCAGCACGGCGTCGGCCGGTTTCCCTACCAGACCGGCCCGAACGAGTTCGAGCGAGTGTCCTGCCTGCCCGATGGCGACGTCTCCGTGCATCGCGACGTGATCTGCGTCCGTACCGGTAACCGCTTCCGCGGCTACCGGCTACCCGACGCCAAGGCCGGACGCACGACCCAGCTGTTCGACTTCACCATTCCTCGCTGGGGCAAGCGATTCCAGGGACACTCGGTCGTCGCGCAGAGCACGGACAGCGGCCTGGTCTGCGTGCACCGCGACGTGGCCACCAAGGCGGCGTCTCGAGCCGTCGCCTTCAGCTTCAACGGCGTCAAGACGGCGGAGATCGACACGACCAAGATGGGAGATGAGGCCGAGGGCTTCCTCGTCGAGGAGACGAAGGACGGCACCCCGACGGTGTGGGTCGTGAAGCGGACCGGTCCACAGGACCCGAAGCGACGGACGGTCGCTGCCACGCTCTGGCTCGGGGACCTGCCGGTGGCCGAGATGGCTGCCGTCGACCCGACCATGGACATCAAGGCCGTGTTCGCTCTCTTCGGCGCACCGAAGGCGCTCAAGGTGTCCTCGACGGTCAAGGCCGCCACCAAGGGCTATGTCTCCCGCTACACCCACTACGTGCAGAAGTGGCTGATCGCCCTGGGCTACTACAAGGCGAAGGACGACGGTCGATGGGGGTCGGTGACGCAGACGGCGTTCGACACCTTCCGCCGCAACATCAAGCCTTCCTGGCCCGAGAAGGACTGCGTCGGCGTACCGGGCATCACCTCCCTCACCCTGCTGCGGAACGCGGCGGTGAAGGCAACAGGCAAAGATCAGCTGGAGGTCGTGCCATGATCACCATCCACGGTGTCGACGTCTCGTCCCACCAACCAGGCTGGAAGCCGGCGCAACAGGACGAGTTCGTCTTCATCAAGGCCACCGAGGGCCGGACGTACGTCAACGACGAGATGACCGGGCAGACCGCACGGGCGCGATCGCGAGGTCTGGTGGTCGGCTTCTACCACTTCCTGATGCCGGGCAACGCGAAGGCCCAGGCGGCGCACTTCGTCGAGCAGGCCAACTTCAAGCGCGGCGACCTGCTGGTCTGCGACTGGGAGAACACCGCGCAGGGGCACCCGTCGGTGCCGGACGCGGCGACGTTCATCGCCGAGACGAAGCGCCGGGTTCCGGAATGCCGCGTCGGCCTGTACTGCAACAAGTCGGCTTGGTTGACCACCAAGGTGAAGGCAGGCGACTTCCTCTGGCTGGCCGCCTACATGGATGCCCACGGCGTCGAGAGCCCGCTACTCAGGTTCTGGCAGTACACCGACGAGCCGATCGACCAGAACCACGGCTACTTCACCGATCGGGCGGAACTGTCAGCGTGGGCGCTCGACACCCCTCCGACCGCCCAGCAGCACGCGGGCGAGATGGTCATTCCGGTGGTCGGCGTCGGCGACGTGACGAGGGCGGGCAGCGAGGTCCCCGACCCGACCGGCGACGAGCGAGCGGTCTCGTTCCGCGGCGGTCGGACCTGCGTGTGCGTGGCCTTCTCATTGCCGCTGGCCGAGAAGGAGATGATCCGACGTGGCCTGATCAAGCGGTCGATCGACGTCTGGCAGTTCGGCTACAGCAACGACGTGAAGGCGTCGGCCGGGTATCACAGCCGCGGTGGCAACACCGACGTCGCCCAGTTCAACGACGAGCAGCTGCGTTGCTGGCGTGAGTGCGGTTGGGCGATGCAGAAGCGGGACAAGGGTTTCAGCACCAAGCACGGTCACGGTTGGCCGGTCGGCTGCCCGCATTTGGCCAAGCAAGATCAAGTGACGTCGTGGCTGAAGGGCCGCAACGGCCTGGTGGGCAACGACAAGATCGGCGGACCTGGTCCGGTCGGCCGAGACACCCCCACCTGGCGCGACGCCGCCACACGGCTGCTCGGCGGCTGACGGCGTCGGTCATTGGGCCGGTGGATCCAGCAGCGGGCGCTGGTCGACGGCCCACGCAGGTGCTGCGGCTCGATGCCGCGCTCGGCCAGTGACTCCACATCCGTCTGCGTCTGCCGCCTGCGCTCCAAGATCATCTTCACCAACGCTGGCCAAGCGGCTCC
>DASQLI010000197.1:0-3326 GCA_035630075.1 Microlunatus sp. | reverse complement strand
GAACGGATGTCCATGTTCGACGACCCGATCACCGCCGTGTGGTCATCGACGGAGAAGTGCTTGGCGTGCAGCACCGCCGGGTACGGGAACTGGAAGATCCGCACCCCCGCCTCCAACAAGAACCGGTAGTAGGAGTTCTGGGCGTGGGACACCATGAACTGCTCACCCCGCTCACTGACGAACAGCTCCACCGCCACCCCCCGCTGCGCGGCGGTGGTGATCGCGTACAACAACGAGTCGTCCGGCACGAAGTACGGGCTGGTGATCGACAACCGGTGCTGCGCCCCGTAGATCAACGTGTTGAACAACCGCAGGTTGTTCTCATCAGGAAACCCCGGACCACTCGGCACGATCTGACAGGTCAACTCACCGTGCCCAGCCGGGAACGACACCGGCTGCACCCAGTCGCCGAGCCGCTCCCCGGTCTCGATGAACCAGTCCGAGGCGAACACCAGGTTCATGCTCTGCACCACCGGCCCCTCGACCCGGGTGGTCAGCTCATGCCAGTGCCGACCCGCCGCCTCGTGCTTCTTGTTGTGGTAGCTGGAGTCGATCATGTTCTGCGACCCGACAAAACCCGCCCGGCCGTCGACGACCACGATCTTGCGGTGGTTGCGCAGGTCCGGCCGCCGCCACTCACCCTTCAACGGCTGGATCGGCAGCATCGGCCGCCACTCGATCCCGGCCCGGTCGAAGGTCGCCAGCAGCTCCTTGTGACCCGGCAGACCGAACGTCGACATGTGGTCGAACAGGACCCGGACCTTCACCCCCCGCGCCGCGACGTCCAACAAGGCGGCGAAGAACGGTTCCGACGTGGCGTCGCGACACATCATGAAGTACTCCACGTGCACGAACCGCTCCGCCGTCAAGACCAGGTCCGCCTTGGCCTGGATCGACTCCTGGTAGTCACCGAACAACACCGCCGTGTTGTTCTGCGTGCTGGGCAGCCAGCCCAGGTTCCGGTTCAGCGCCATCGCCGAGTCCAACCACTCCGGCCGGTCCGGCGACGCCGGCAACGCCGGCACCGTGGCCAGACCCGACCGGATCAGCTCCCCGGCCACCCGCTGCTCCTCCCGCCGCTTCTTCGGCACGAACGGGCTACCCAACAACAAGAACAACAACAACCCGATCCCGGGCAGGAAGAAGATCAACAACAACCAGGCCATCGCCGACGACGGCCGCCGCCGCTCCGGCACCAACCCCAAAGCCACCAGGTTGATCACGAAGATCACGATCACGCTCGCGATCGGGAAGAAATCAGGTCTCAACATGGGTGTCGCCTCGGCTGTCTGGTCGTGGTCCTGAGCATCAACACCTCAGGAGCCGTTCGCGGGTGGATGGTGAGCGCCGCGGTGTCCTTGGTCGGGTGCGACAGACCCACCGGCGGCGTCGTGTTCGCCGTCGGGCGTGATGTCAGTGACCTGGTCCATCTGGACCTCCTGTGTGAAGGGGAGCGAAGACCCTCGACTACGTAGCTCGGGCTGTGGCGATCAGAGCCCCGAGACGGACTCGATGCGGTGGGAGGTCACGGCTGCCGCCAGCTCGGCGTGGTCGCGCTCGTTCTGATCGGCATAGGTTTCGGCGAAATCGGCGATCGCCTGGTCGAACTTGTCCGACTTGCCGAGGTAGGCGGCGATGGCCATGCGGTCCCCGGAGCAGGCGTGTGCCCGAGCGAGGGTCCACGCGCACATGCCCGCATACAGCAGCATGCCGACCGGCTGCATCTGCTCGATGGGCAGAGAGAACTTCCAGTCCCGCAGCTGTCGCACGTAGTAGTCGCGGGCGACTCCGTCCGGGCCGGTGGTCTGCTGCCAACCGAGGAAGATGTCGCTGCTGGCCTGCATCATGTGCTGGCCGGCAACCACCCGCTCACCCTGGCTGCCGTACTCGGTGGGTCCGGCGAAGTCGCTGAGCACGGACGTCTGCGCCTCCTTGGCCTGCAGGATCAGTGGCTCGTCCCCGCCGCCGGCGTGCAGGAGCAGGATCCAGGCCCGGGTCCCGACGCTGCCGACCCCGACGACCTTGCGAGCGACCTGGGTGAGGCTGAACTGCTGCAGCAGGTACTGGCGGTCGCTCTGCAGGGTGCGCCCGTACCGGTCGATCAGCTCGCCGATCTGGCGGTAGATCTCGTGCGCCTGGAGCTCGGAGAAGAGCTCTTTGATCGGGACGATCAGCGGTGGGTTGCTGATGATCCGATGCTGGCCGTCGACCACCGTGGTCAGCTTGCTCAGCGCCTGCTGGCTGTTCCGGGTGCGCGCCTTGGCGACCATCGCCGCGGTGGCTGCATACCTGTCGGCCTTGAGCTGCGACCTGAAGGTCGTCAGGGCTTCCTCGACGTCGAGGTGGGCGTACCAGACGCTCAACAACGACTGGGCAGCGAACTCCCTCATCGCCCGCCGGTAGGCGGATGCGGCGGCCAGGGCGCTCTTCCGGATCTCCTTGCGACTGAACGAGTTGGCCCTCCCGGCGACGACCAAGCTGGCCGCGAGGCGCTTGACGTCCCATTCGAACGGTCCTGGCAGGGTCTCATCGAAGTCGTTGATGTCGAAGACGAGCTTGCGCTCGGGCGATGCGTAGGCGCCGAAGTTGGCCAGGTGCGCGTCGCCGCAGAGCTGGACACGCAGGCCGGTCGTCGGGGTGGTTGCCAGGTCGGCGGCCATCGGGAGGGCGGCGCCGCGGTAGTACGTGAACGGCGACACGAGCATCCGACCGTGGCGTACCGGCACCAGCTCGGGCACCCGCGTCACGGACTGAGACACCAACAAGCCGACCGGATCTCGGGAAGACCCAGGAGTGAACTCGGCATGAGCCTCCAGGGGCACCTGGGCCCTGACCGCTTTTCCGGCCGCGACCCGCTGAGATCGGGTCGCCTCCCGCGGCGTGGCGTCGGCGGGCTGGAGCGTCACCGACACTCCGTCCGTCGTGTCGGTGGTGGGGGTTCGCTTGCTGCTCGAGGCCATCGGGGGACTACTTCCTGGTCGGTGAACCGACGGTTGGCGGGGCGATGATGCTGCCTGTCACGGCCCGTCGGGATGGATGGTGGCGACGTCGAGGAGCACCAGCCCGAGAACTTCGATCCGTCGGATGAGGCCGAACAGGACCGTCTGGTCCACCACACCCGTCCGCAGGTAGGTGCTGGCGCTGTCCACGCGAACCTGGACGTCATCGAACTCGACCTGCACCAGCTCGCTGGCCACGCCACGGATGGTGATCTCGTAGATGCGCGCACCGTTGGTCACCGTCCACCTACCCTCATGTCCGCTCAGGCGCGAATCGTCTCGTGCCACTGTCGCGGGTGGGCGGGGGAACCGGATCACCCCGGTCTC
>DASQLI010000196.1:0-9353 GCA_035630075.1 Microlunatus sp. | reverse complement strand
CTGGCTGATCTGGCCGCCGAGGTCGAACTGCAGCAGCGCCTGTGGGGCTGCCGGAAGCTGGTGATTGCCGCCGCCTGGGCCGATGCGCATTCGGAGGTGGATCATCCCGACGGTGGGCTGCTGGTCGAGAGGCTGGTGTCGATCGGGCCGGCCGGCACACCGGCGGTGGCGGAGTTCGCCGCACACGGTTTGGTCGGCCCGTTCGGCACCACCATCCAGTCGGCGACGGCGTGGATGGGTGACGGGCTCGCGATCCGGCACCGGCTGCCCCGGTTGTGGGAGCGGGTGGTGGCCGGGGAGGTGCCGCACTGGAAGGCCCGCCAGATCGCCGCGTTGACGTCTGAGTTGTCGGTGGCGACCGTCGGGCAGGTCGATGAGGAGACCTCCCCGTGGGTGGGTCAGCTTCCGTGGGCGTCGTTCCTGAAGACTTTGGACGCCACCATCCTGGAGGTGGATGAGCAGGCCTATCGGCGCCGGGAACGGCTGGCAGCGGCGAAGCGGGAGGTCCGCGCCACCCAGTCCGAAGAAGGCTTACGGACCCTGATCGCCCGCGGCGAGGCCGGCGATGTGGCGCTGATGCTGGCCCTCTACCAGCGGGTCGCGGAATGTCTGGCCGAAGAAGGCGATGAGGATCCGCTGCCGGTGCGGATGTCGAAAGCGATCGGCATCATCGCCCAGCCGGCCCGGCTGACTGACCTGCTGGCCCGGCACGCCGGCGACCCGGATCCGCATCGGGAACCGTGGGAACAGGTCGCCGCCCACAACGCCGACGAGACCGACCCGTGGGCCGACGACCTCCCACCCGCTGGCTGGGAAACCGCGGCGCACGGCAACCTCTATCAGCCCAGCTTTGATGAGGACGACTGGTGGGACCAGCCCCGCCCCGACCAACCCACCGAAACCGAGGAATGGGACTGGCCGGTCGATCCGCCGATCGACGATCAGGACCTCGCCTGGTACCTCCGCGAAGGCGACGACACGGCCGATGGCGCCCCCGCGGACGATGTGACACCGGTGATCAGGCGCAGCGCGGCGACGCTGATCACCAGGCGTCCGGTGCTGATCAGCAGCTGCTCGGTGATCCCGGCCGGCCTGGTTCTCACCGGCCAGTTGATGACCACGGGCCAGCCGATGCTCAGGGACCGGCCGATGATCACGGGTCAGATGATCGCATCGAGCACGGAGCGAGCACTGGCAGTGAGGATCACGCCGCCGATGCCCTGACCGGAGCCTCGTCAGCAGCCGCGTCGCCTTGTCGTTGCGGCGGTGCCGGTGCCGGTGCAATCCAGCAGCGGTGGCCGACCGCGTTCCGGCCACCCGGCTGGCAACCCCTCACCCCGGCCCAGCTCACCGCCTGCGCACCCACGGTAGTGATGCACGTCCACCTGACCGACCAGACCCTGCGCGACAACCACGGAGTGGTCCGCACCGACGCCGGCCCCATCCTGCTCGAACAGCTGCACCGCTACCTGATCCAGCACGACGCGAAGATCAAGGTCTACCCCGTCACCGACCCCACCGAGACAGCGTCGGCGGACTCCTACGAGATCCCGCTCCGGCTCCGCCGCGCCATGGCCATCCGGCATCCTCGGTCGGTGTTCCCGCACTCCCCGAGCATCAGCCGGATGGACCTGGACCACACCCCCGCCTACCAGGCTGACGGGCCACCCGGACAGACGGGGATGCACAGCCTCGGACCCCTGGCCCGCTGCGAACACCGCCCCAAGACCGTCGGAAACTGGCGCTCGAAACAGCCCGAACCCGGCACCTACCTGTGGCGAGACCCCCAAGGCTGGATCATGATCACCACCAACCAAGGCACCCTCGTGCTCGGCCACACCGACTGGGCACACCAACTCTGGAACTCCGCGCGCTGAGCTTGGTGAGACCGATGATGTGTCGGGTCGTCATGCCTGGTGATCAAGGCGGTCAATCCTCCGACACCCGGTGATCGACCTACAGCACGCAGTAGCCCGGCACCACCGGACCTCGCCGATCACCGCGAAGGCGCATGGCAGTTGCGCCAACACTGTCGGGTTCCTCTGCCGTGACCCAGAACTCAGGACTTCCGATGCTCAGTTCGATGACCTGGTCAAGTCAGCAGCCCATGCGCGCGAAAGGCCCGCTCGTAGATCTCGCGGACGACCGGACCCTTGAGCTCGGTGTAGTACGCGTCGCCCGAATGCCGTCGAGCGGCCTGCCGCTTCACCTCGGCGTACCGGACTCGGTCCTCAGGATGCTCGATCAGCCAATCGCGGAACATCAGGTGCCTGATCACCTCAGGACAGTCCGGTCCGAAGACGTGCAGGTGCGCGAACGGTGACCGGAGCTTGAGCAGTCGGTGCTGGTGCCAGCCGCGCTCCCGGGCATGGAACCAGAAGCCGGCGGCTTCCAGGTCGGCGATGTAGGCGTCTTCGCCGTCCGGATCGGCGACCACCAGATCGACATCGATCACGGGCTTGGCCGGCAGGTCCGCGACCGCGGTCGATCCGACGTGATGCAGCTCGATGACCCGATCACCGAGTGCCGTGCGGATCAGGGCAGCCACCCCCGCGTACTCGTCGCTCCATCCGGGGTCGGGCTCGACGACGATCTTGGGCGAGGCCCAGTGCTCCCCGCCGGGCAGCCGCTCCAGTCGCGTGATCGCCGGATCCGGGGAGCGGTGGGCCACGATCTCAGCCGCCGTCGGTCGCATGCCGATCAGCCCAGCGCGCCCCGGATCCGCTCGGCGTAGAGCTCCATCTCGCCATCGTCGTACCGAGTTCGCGGCCAGAAGAAGCCGCGCAGTCCGTCCCCCTTCGTCCGGGGAACGACGTGCACATGCAGGTGCGGCACCGACTGGCTGACCACGTTGTTCAGCGCCACGAAGGTCCCCTGGCACCCCAACGTCTCGCCCAGGGCGCCGGCGACCCGTTGCGCCGCTGTCAGCAGCGGCGCCATCAGCTCGGTCGGCAGATCGAGGAGCGTATCGACGTGCCGGATCGGAGAGATCAGCACGTGACCCTTGAACACCGGACGGTGGTCGAGGAAGCCGACCAGCACCTCGGTCCGGAGTACGACAGCGGCGTCGAGCTCGCCGCGCACGATCCTGCACACCACGTCGTCGTGAGATTCCTGAGCCACCTTGCCGATGCTAGCCACGTACGGCAGAATCGAACTCATGAGCGAATCTGTGTATCTGCCGCCGGGTTGGCCACCGCAGGTTCGCCCGCCCGGCACACCTGGGTGGGAGCGGACGGCGACGGCCTTCCTGCTGGACTGCTGCCCACCCGAGTTCCGCGGCTATCCGGTGCTCCGTCGGCACCCGGTCGTGCTGGCCCGGTTCGCCGCCCGCTTCATCGCCGGCCAGTGCACCACGGCTCAGGACGGCGTCGCCGAGATCCGGACAGGCCTGCCGCGCAGCATCCCACACCAGGTCGTGACGGAGGCGGTGGAGGCGTGGCTCGAGCAGGCCGCCCACCTGCTCCGCGTCCGGCGTGCGATCGGGCTGGTCGAGGATGCGCTGCGGGGCAAGGAGTTCGTCGCCCCGCTGTGAGAGCACGGGTTCGTCATCGGCTGCTGAACGGCACGTAAACTCCCTCCCATGCCCCCCGCGCCCGAGGCCGGCGGTTCTCAGCACGAGCCGTACGGACTGCTCCGAACCGTTCGCAACCCGACCGACCTGCGGCGGCTGGCTCCCGAGCAGCTGCCGGAGCTCGCCGCGGAGATCCGCGCGTTCCTGATCGACCAGGTCAGCCAGACCGGTGGGCACCTCGGTCCCAACCTCGGCGTGGTCGAGCTGACCATCGCCATCCATCGGGTCTTCGACTCACCGCGCGACCCGATCATCTTCGACACCGGCCACCAGAGCTACGTCCACAAGATCCTGACCGGCCGTCAGGACGCCTTCCCCACCCTTCGCCAGAAGGGCGGTCTGTCGGGTTACCCCAGTCGGGCAGAGTCCGAGCACGACTGGGTCGAGAGCTCGCACGCCTCCACCTCGCTGTCCTACGCCGCCGGCATGGCCCGCGGCCTGCAGCTGCAGGGCAAGCCCGGCACGGTCGTCGCCCTCGTCGGTGACGGCGCGCTGACCGGCGGCATGGCCTGGGAGGCGCTCAACAACATCGCCGCGGCCGACGAGCTCCCGCTGGTCATCGTGGTCAATGACAACGGTCGTTCCTACACGCCCACGGTGGGCGGTCTGGCCCGACACCTCCAAGGCCTGCGTACCAACCCTCGCTATGAGCAGGTGCTCGAGCTGGTTCGTCGGCATGTCAGCCGGGCGCCGCTGTTCGGGCGGGCCGCGTACGACCTGCTGCACGGCATCAAGACCGGGCTCAAGGACGTCGTCGCTCCCCAGGGCATGTTCTCCGACCTGGGTATGAAGTACGTGGGACCGGTCGACGGCCACGACGAGGCCGCCGTGGAGCGGGCCCTGCGCCATGCCAAGCAGTTCGGCGGCCCCGTGCTGGTGCACTGCCTGACGCGCAAGGGCAACGGGTACTTCGCGGCGGAGAACCACCACGAGGACCGCTTCCACGCCGTCGGCAAGATCGACGCCAGGACCGGGGCGGCGATCGGCGGTCCGGGCGCCGTGAAGTGGACCGACGTGTTCGCCGAGGAGATCCTCAAGCTCGGCGCGGTCGACGACCGGGTGGTGGCCATCAGCGCGGCGATGGTGCACCCCACCGGACTTAACCGGTTCGCGGCAGCGTTCCCCGACCGCGTGCTGGACGTCGGGATCGCCGAGCAGCATGCCACCACCTCAGCCGCCGGGCTGGCGATGGCCGGCATGCACCCGGTCGTCGCGGTCTACGCGACCTTCCTGAACCGCGCTTTCGACCAGATGCTGATGGACGTCGCCCTGCACGAGTGCGGCGTGACGTTCGTGCTCGACCGGGCCGGGGTCACCGGACCTGACGGTGCCAGTCACCACGGGATGTGGGACATGTCCCTCCTGCAGGTGGTGCCTGGCCTGCAGCTGACCGCACCCCGCGACGGCACCCGGCTGCGGCAGGCGCTGGCGACCGCGTTGACGATCGACGACGCGCCGAGTGTGATCCGCTACTCCAACCAGCAGGTCCCCGCCGACCTCGACGCCGTGGCCACTGACCGAGGCATCGACATCCTGCTCCGAACCGAGCAGCAGCCCCGCGTCCTGGTCGTCGCGTACGGAGAGATGTGCGGCACCGGTGTCGCCGTGGGGCGTCGGCTGTCCGACCAGGGGATCGGCGTGACGGTGGTCGACCCCGTGTGGGCGCTGCCGGTCAATCCGGCGCTGCTCGAGCTCGCAGCCCAGCACCAGCTGGTGATCAGCATCGAGGACAACGACGTGGTCGGCGGCTGCGGCGCACGGCTGGCTCAAGAGCTGCGGTTCGCCGGCACCGAGGTGCCGATCCGTGAGTTCGGGATCGCGCCCGCGTTCCTCGAGCACGGAACTCGCGCCGAGCTGCTGGAGCAGCTCGGGCTCACCCCGCAGGAGATCGCCCGCTATGCGGTGGAGGCCGTGGTTCGCGAGCGCGACGCACACGGACAGGGTGCTGACTCCGCACGGCTCTAGGGGTCTAGGCTGCCGACAACTGGCTCAGGTTGATTCCCCTGAAGATCGGAGCGGCAGATGAGTGTGATGCGCACGAAGAGCGTCGAACAGTCCATCGCGGACACCGACGAACCGGAGTATCAGCTCAAGAAAAGCCTGACCGCACTCGATCTCACGGTCTTCGGTGTCGGGGTGATCATCGGCGCCGGAATCTTCACCCTGACCGGCCGGGCGGCGAGCACGCTGGCTGGGCCGGCGATCGTGCTGAGCTTCGTGATCTCCGCCGTCGCCTGCGGACTGGCCGCGCTCTGCTACGCGGAGTTCGCCTCCACCGTGCCGGTCTCCGGCTCGGCGTACACGTTCTCCTACGCCAGCCTCGGCGAGATCATCGCGTGGATCATCGGCTGGGACCTGCTGCTGGAGCTGATGCTCGGTGCCAGCGTGGTGGCGCAGGGCTGGAGCACGTACGCGGTCGTCTTCCTCGGCAACATCGGGATCCCCTGGCCAGAGTCGATCGGCCCCGGCGGGGCGGTCGACGTGCTGTCCATGCTGCTGATCGCCGTGCTGGCCACCTTGATCACCATCGGCATCAAGGAGTCGATGAGGGTCAACATGGTGCTGGTCGGGGTGAAGCTGTTCGTGGTGCTGTTCGTAGTCTTCGCCGGTATCGGCTTCATCAACCCGGCCAACTACAGCCCGTTCATCCCACCGGCCCAATCCACCGGTAGCGAGGCTGCGTGGTACCTGCAGCCACTCGTGCAGGCCGCTCTCGGCTGGGAGCCGAGCGCCTTCGGCATCGGCGGCATCTTCGCGGGCGCCGCGCTGGTGTTCTTCGCCTACATCGGCTTCGACGTCGTGGCCACCACCGCCGAGGAGGCGAAGAACCCACAGCGCGACCTGCCGATCGGCATCATCGGCTCCTTGGTGATCTGCACCATCCTCTACGCCGCGGTGTGCCTGGTGATCACCGGGATGGTCAAGTACGACCAGATCGACTCGTCAGCGGCGCTGGCCACAGCGTTCACCAAGCTCGGCCATCCCGGCTACGCCACCCTGATCTCAGCCGGCGCGGTCGCCGGTCTCACGACGGTGGTGCTGACCTTGATGATCGGGGCCAGTCGAGTGGTCTTCGCGATGTCTCGTGATCATCTGCTGCCCGCGCCGCTGAGCAAGGTGCACCCGAGGTTCAAGACCCCGTGGGTGATCACCATCACCATCGGCGTGGTCGTCATGCTGGTCGCGGGTCTGACTCCGATCGGCAAGCTCGAGGAGATGGTGAACATCGGAACGCTGACCGCGTTCATCCTCGTCTCCATCGGGGTGATCGTGCTGCGCCGGACCCGGCCCGATCTGCCGCGATCGTTCAAGGTGCCCTGGGTGCCGGTGTTGCCGATCCTGTCCGCGACGATCTGCCTCTGGCTGACGCTCAATCTGTCGATCGAGACCTGGATCCGGTTCGTGATCTGGATGGCCCTGGGCTTCATCGTCTACTTCGCCTACGGCTACCGAAAAGCGCGACTGGGTACGGGTGAGACCCTGCACGACATGTCCCACAAGTACGACCTGAAGCAGTAGTCACGGCCGCGACGGAATCTTCGCACTGGGACTTCGTGCACCGAGACCACCCCTGGCCGGGGGTGGTCTCGGCCGTGGGCTACCGCACGCCGGAACCCGACCACCCGATCCATCGCGGCCTGCCCTCGCCCTGGCTGACGGTGATCTTCAGCCTGGACGAGGGGGTGGAGTCGGCCAGCACCCTCGACGAGCTCGCGAGTGCGCAGCCGACGCCGATCGTCACCGCCGGGTTGCACACCGAGACCAGCTACGTGCTGGAGCGGACCGGACAGACCGGCATCCAGCTGGCGGTGCACCCGCTGGCCGCGCGAACCCTGCTCGGCCGCCCGGCGGCCGAGCTGAGCGCGACCGAGTACGACGGCGCCGAGGTCGTGGGCCGGACGGGCGAACGCACCCAGCAGCGTCTCACCGACACGCCGGACTGGAGTCGTGCCTTCGATCTACTCCGCGATCACCTGCGGCAGACGAGGGATGACCACCGCCGCGCCGAGGTACGCACCGAGGTACGGCACGCCTGGCACCTGCTGGAGGCATCCGGTGGCCAGCTGCCGATCGCTGTGGTGGCTGCGCAGGTGGGCGTGACACCGCGGCATCTCGGCACGCTGTTCCGGCGTGAGGTCGGTCGGCCGCCGAAGACGATCGCCCAGCTGATCAGGTTCCAGCGCGCCGTGACGCTGATCAAGGGCTCGCTGGGCCGTACCGGTCGAGTCGACCTGGCCGAGGTCGCCGCGACCGCAGGCTACGCCGACCAGTCGCACCTGACCCACGAGTTCGTCGACCGGATCGGCATCCCGCCGTCGACGTGGATCAGCGAAGAGTTCCGAAACCTCCAAGATCACGGCCGGGTGGCCGAGGCAGACTCGTCGACATGAACACACCTTCCAAACCCAGTCTCTGGCTGACCCTGCAGGCCCATGACGCCGCCGCGCTGATCGACTTCTATGTGGCCGCGTTCGGCTTCTCTGTGAACGCCCGGTACGACGAGGAGGGCAGCGACCGCGTCGGGCACGCCGAGCTGCTCTGGTCCGACGGCAGCGGCGGGCTGATGATGGGCAGCCACAAGCCCGACGGCGAGTGGAGCACCCAGCCCGGCACCGCTGCCGCGTACGTGGTGAGCAGCGATCCGACGGCCCTCCACCGGCGAGTCGTGGAGCACGGCGGAGCCCGCGAGGTCAGCGAGCTGACCGAGAAGGACTACGGTTCGAGCGAGTTCACCGTCGTCGACCCGGAGGGCAACAAGTGGTCGTTCGGGACCTATCCCGGCGCCTGAGCTGACCGCCTGAGGCGATCGGCTCAGGACTCGAAAGCAGAGTCCAGGAACTGGTCGACGTTGTCCTTGGTCACCACCGGCGCGTACAGCTGGACGGTGCGCGGAACCTCCACCTCGACCAGGTCAGACATTCCCTTGCCCTGGACGAGCAAGCGAGCCAGCTTGATGCCATCGGCGCCCTGCGTCGAGGGGTAGATGACGGTGGCCTTCAGCACGCTGTCGTCCTTCTGGATCTCGCGCATGGCGTTGGCCGACCCGGCCCCGCCGACCATGAAGAACTCGCTCCGGTTGGCGTTCTGGATGGCCGCCATGACTCCGACGCCTTGGTCGTCGTCGTGGTTCCAGATGGCGTCGAGCTTCGGAGCCGCCTGCAGCAGGTTGGCCGCCGCTTTCTCCCCGCCCTCGACGGTGAAGTCGGCGGCCACGCGGTTGTCGACGTCGAGGCTGCACTTGGCCAAGGCATCCTTGAAGCCCTTGCTGCGGTCCTGGGTCAGCGGCAGCGAGTCGATGCCGGCGATCTCGGCGATCACCGGGTCGCTGATCTTCTTGTCGGCGATGAGCTTGCAGGCGTAGGTGCCGGCACTCACACCCATGCCGTAGTTGTCGCCGAGCACGGTGGTGCGAGCGGCGAAGGGCGACGAGAACTCGCGGTCGACGTTGACGACCGTGATGCCGGCCTGCATCGCCTTGGTGGCGACCTCGGTGAGCGCGGCTCCGTCGGTCGGCAGGAGGACGATCGCGTCGACCTTGTCGTTGATGAAGGTCTCGATCTGGCTGATCTGCTGGCTGGCGTCGTTGGTGCCCTCCGCCATCTTGAAGTCGATGTCGGAGTACTTCTCCGCCTCCGCCTTCGCGGAGTTGTTGACGGCGGCGAGCCAGCCGTGGTCGGCCGCGGGGCCGGAGAAGCCGATGACGACCTTCTCGCCGGGTGCGTCGTTGTCGCTGGCGGCGCCTGCCGGGGCGCTCGACGCCGACGAGTCGGCCTCCGGG
>DASQLI010000195.1:0-10391 GCA_035630075.1 Microlunatus sp. | reverse complement strand
ATCGGCGAGCTCGTGGTGCCGCGGCTGAGCACGCTGGCCCTCGACATGGCCGAGGTCGGTCGACTGGCCACCGAGCTGGTGCTCGGCATGCGGGCGGGTGAGATCCCGCTGTCCGGCCCGCCCGCCCGACGCAAGGTGCGCCACCGGCTGCTGCTCCGCGACTCCGCCTGACCTCTGCCGACGGACCGAAGGCACGCCGGCTCCCGTACGCCGTGACACACTCGTGCGGTGACTTTGCGGGTCAGCGTGATCGGTACCGGGTATCTGGGGTCGACCCATGCCGCGGGCATGGCGGAGTTCGGGCACCAGGTGGTGGGACTGGATGTCGACCCGGAGCGGATCGCCACCCTGGCCGCCGGCCGGTCCCCGATCTATGAGGTCGGTCTGGAGCCGCTGCTGGCCCGGCACACCCGATCGGGGCGGTTGCGGTTCAGCACCGACTACACGGTGATCGCGGACTGGGCCGACGTGCACTTCCTGGCGCTGGGCACCCCCTCCAGGCCCGACGGTGCCGCCGACTTGTCCCAGCTGCACGCCGCGGTCGACGCACTGGCGCCGCTGCTGACCCGGCCGGCCCTGGTGGTCGGCAAGTCGACCGTGCCGGTGGGCACTGCCCGTCGGCTGGAGGACCGGATCCGGGCCCTCGCGCCGGCCGGGGATGGGATCGAGGTCGCCTGGAACCCGGAGTTCCTGCGGGAGGGGTTCGCCGTGGACGACACCCTGCGACCGGACCGGCTGGTCTTCGGCACCCAGAGTGCTCGGGCGCTGGAGACCTTGGAGCAGGTGTACGCGATCCCGCTGACCGAGGCCACCCCGGTGGTCTGCTGTGACCTGGCCACCGCCGAGCTGATCAAGACCGCCGCGAACGCGTTCCTGGCCACCAAGATCAGCTTCATCAACGCGATGGCCCAGATGTGCCAGGCCGCCGGCGGCGATGTGGTGCTGCTGGCCGACGCGCTCGGCTACGACTCTCGGATCGGTCGGGAGTTCCTCAACGCCGGGCTCGGGTTCGGCGGCGGCTGCCTGCCCAAGGACATCCGCGCCCTGGCCGTCCGCGCTGACGAGCTCGACGTACCGGTGCTGTCCCAGCTCGTCGAGGCGGTCGAGGCGATCAACGCCGGCCAGCGCGACGGGCTGGCCGAGCTGGCGATCGAGCAGCTCGGCGGTGAGGTGACCGGAGTCCGGATCGCCGTCCTGGGGGCAGCGTTCAAACCCGGCACCGACGACACCCGCAACTCCCCCGCCCTTACCGTGGCCGACCGGCTGCACGCCGCCGGCGCGGAGGTGGTGATCTACGACCCGCAG
Source organism: Microlunatus sp. (assembly GCA_035630075.1). GTDB lineage: Bacteria > Actinomycetota > Actinomycetes > Propionibacteriales > Propionibacteriaceae > Microlunatus. The sequence continues at coordinate 9,086 of DASQLI010000195.1, read as the reverse complement.
GCCCACCTGCCACCACGGGACAACTTCACCCAGGTCGACAGCGTCGAGGACGCCGTCACCGGCGCGGAGATCGTGCTGCACCTGACCGAGTGGCCCGAGTTCCGCTACCTCGACCCCGAAGCCCTCGGCCAGCTGGCCAAGACCAAGATCATTCTCGACGGCCGGCTCAAGCTCCACGCCCCCACCTGGCGCGACGCCGGCTGGAAGGTCGTCCAGATCGGCCGCGCCTCGTCCCTCTGACCCGACTAGTCAGATCCTGTGGTCGTCAGAGCGCCTGTGGAATCTGACAAGTCGGACCGATCACGCGCGGCACCCCGGCAGCGACCAAGTCTGCCGCGACCGCCTGCGGGTTCAGTCGGATCTCCATGTTCGAGGTGCGCAGCACCCGGGCTCCGCTGACCACGATCCCTCGCTCACGTCGCAGGTCAGCTTGCCACTGAGCCACCTCCATGTGGTGCGATCCGTCCACCTCGAGCACGATCCGCTCCCCACCGAACAAGACCCATTCGGCATCGAGGAATCGCAGTCCTCCTGCCCCATCCCGCCGAGGCACCTGCCGGTGGGGAAGCTGCAGTCCGAAGCGCCGACACATCCGGACGACGTCCGCCTCGCCGGTCGTCGTGCCGCCGGCGCGAAGGTCAGCGACGGCCGCTCGCAAGACTGCCTTGTGGCGGACGCGACCTACCGTTCGCAACGCCTCATCCAGCTCCGCCGGGGTCACCAGCCGCTGCTGCACAACTGCCGCCACGAGCGCCCAGGCAAAGCGCGGGTACGGCTGCCAGACGGCGGCGTCGATCGCCGATTGCGCGGTCGGAGTCGCTGGCATCCCGTCGATCAGCACCTGCTCGGGCGGGCGGACCCTCCGCGACTCATGCACACGCAGCCACTCGTATGAGGTCGTGCGTGCACCCCGCGGCATGACGAGGTGGATGAGTTCTTGCTCCGTCGCGAACGAGCGGAAGCCTGCAAGCTCCAAAGAGGTGTGGGCGACCAGCGCGGCGGGCCAGCCCGCGTCGAGCAGCGCGACCCACATGAACTGCCGGCGCGTTGGCGGGCCGTTGTGGAGGATCACGACGTGGGCGCCCCACCGCCGCCAGCGCGACCCGACCAGCTGGGCGCGGACCTGGCTCTGGGTCAGAGCGAACAGGCCGGCCTGTTCTCTGTGGAGAACGCCGTCGGCGTACGCGGCAAGGGCAACGGGTTCAGGATGCAGGTGATCGGCCACTCCTGAGTTCTAAGGACGAAACACACTCTCGTACGCCCTGACCGCCGCCCTGTGGATGACGCTTCGACACCTTGCCTGTTGTGGACAAATTCCTTCGTGTTGTCAGACTCCACGGTCGCCGCGGCGACCACAGAATCTGACAACTCGGCTAGAGGGCAGCGAGCGCTGCGTTCAACGTGGCCGACGGGCGCATGACCGCCGACGCCAGCTCGTCGTCCGGCCGGTAGTAGCCGCCGATCTCGGCCGGCGAGCCCTGCACGGCCAGCAGCTCCTCGGTGATCGCCGACTCCTCGTCCCGCAACCTTTTTGCCAGAGCGGCGAAGTCGGCGGCGAGCTCGGCGTCGTCGGTCTGCGCGGCCAGCTCCTCGGCCCAGAACAGCGCCAGGTAGAAGTGCGACCCGCGGTTGTCGATCGAGCCGACCCGTCGCGCCGGCGACTTGTTCTCGTCCAAGAACGTGCCCGTGGCCCGGTCCAAGGTGTCGGCCAGCACCTGGGCCCGGGAGTTACCGGTGGTCTGGGCCAGGTGCTCCAGAGACACCGCCAGGGCCAGGAACTCACCCAGGCTGTCCCAGCGCAGGTAGTTCTCCTTGACCAGCTGCTGCACGTGCTTCGGGGCTGAGCCCCCGGCGCCGGTCTCGAACAGCCCGCCGCCGTTGATCAACGGCACCACCGAGAGCATCTTGGCCGACGTGCCCAGCTCCAGGATCGGGAACAGGTCCGTCAGGTAGTCGCGCAGCACGTTGCCGGTGACCGAGATGGTGTCCTCTCCGCGTCGGATCCGCTCCAGCGAGAACGCGATCGCCTGCTCCGGCGGCAGGATCGAGATCTCCAGACCGGCGGTGTCGTGCTCGGGCAGCGTGTCGTTGATCTTCGCGATCAGGTTGGCGTCGTGGGCCCGGGACGCGTCCAGCCAGAAGACCGCCGGGGCGCCGCTGGCTCGGGCCCGAGTGACCGCCAGCTTGATCCAGTCCCGGATCGGTACGTCCTTGGTCTGGCACATCCGCCAGATGTCGCCGGTGGACACCTGGTGCTCCAGCACCACAGCACCGGAGGAGTCGGTGACCCTGACGGTGCCGTCGGCGGGGATCTCGAACGTCTTGTCGTGCGACCCGTACTCCTCCGCGGCCTGCGCCATCAGTCCGACGTTCGGCACCGAGCCCATCGTCGCCGGGTCGAAGGCACCGTGCGCCCGGCAGTCGTCGATCACGACCTGGTAGATGCCGGCGTACGAGGAGTCGGGTAGCACCGCCAGGGTGTCGGCCTCCTGGCCGTCGGGACCCCACATGTGACCCGAGGTCCTGATCATGGCCGGCATCGAGGCGTCCACGATGACGTCCGACGGCACGTGCAGGTTGGTGATGCCGCGGTCGGAGTCGACCATGGCCAGCGCCGGACCGTCCGCCAGACCGCGGTCGATGGCGGCCTTGATCTCGGGCCCCTCCGGCAGCGCGTCCAGGCCGGCCAGGATCCCGCCCAGGCCGTCGTTCGGCGAGAGGCCGGCGGCCGCCAGCGTCGGTCCGTACCGCTCGAACACCTCAGGGAAGAAGGCTCGGACGGCATGCCCGAAGACGATCGGGTCCGACACCTTCATCATGGTCGCCTTGAGGTGAACCGACAGCAGCACGTCCTCGGCCTTGGCGCGGGCGATCTGGGCGGTCAGAAAGGTCCGCAGCGCCGCCACCCGCATCACGGTGGCGTCGACGACCTCTCCGGCCAGCACGGGCACCGACTGGCGCAGCACCGTCTCGGCGCCGGACGCGTCGACCAGCGCGATCCGCAGGGAGGTGTCCGCCGGGATCACTGCTGACTTCTCGTTGGAGCGGAAGTCGTCGGCGGTCATGTGGGCGACGTTGGTCTTGGAGTCGCTGCTCCAGGCGCCCATCGAGTGCGGGTGCTTGCGGGCGTAGTTCTTGACCGACAGCGGTGCTCGACGGTCGGAGTTGCCCTCGCGCAGAACCGGGTTGACCGCGGAGCCCTTGACCTTGTCGTAGCGCGCGCGGACCGACCGGTCGTCGTCGGTCTTCGGGTCGTCGGGGTAGTCCGGCAGGTCGAAGCCCTGTTGCTGGAGCTCACGGATCGCCGCCTTGAGCTGCGGGATCGACGCCGAGATGTTCGGCAGCTTGATGATGTTCGCCTCAGGCGACTTGGCCAGCTCGCCCAGCTCGGCCAGCGCATCGGCGACCTGCTGGTCCTCGCGGAGCCGCTCGGGGAACTGCGCGAGGATGCGGCCCGCCAGCGAGATGTCGCGGCTCTCGACGTCCACGCCCGCCTTGGCGGCGTACGCGGCGACGATCGGCAGCAAAGAGTACGTCGCCAGCAGCGGCGCCTCGTCGGTTCGGGTGTAGACGATCCGGGCGGACGGCTGGACCATGCGGCAACTCCTTGGCCTGAGTGGAGGGACTCGGTGCGTGCCGGCCCGAGGACCGACACGACGAGCTTTCTGAGTGTCTTGATATCGCAGACGTTGCCGGCTGGCCCACCGGTCTCGCCGCGCTTCAGTCTGCCCGAGCGGTCGCCGACGGGTCCACCGGGCCTGCCACCCGGGACTTCTCGTCCTCGGGAAGGTAGACCAGGTCGACGCGGTCCTGGGGGTGCTGAGCAGCGATGTAGGCGTCCTCGCTCGGGAGCCAGTCGGTCAGCCAGCGGTGCCGGAGGGCGGGACCGTCCCGTTCGGCGATCCGGGCGTGGCGCACGGCCCTCGGCACCTCGATCCAGATCGTGAAGTCCCACGGCACCGGGAGCCGGGCATCGGTGGAGGAGACGCCCTCCACGATCACCGGGACGCCGACGGGCACGTTGTGCCACTCAGCGCCGGTGTCAGTCTCGAAGTCCCAGCGCTGATAGTGACCGGGGCGGCCGGCCAGCAGCGGCTCCAGCACCTGGAGCACGAACCGGTCCCGATCCCAGCCCACCAGCCCGGGGCGGGCGAAGTCGTCGTTGTGGACCACCGCCGCGGCCGGCAGAGCGGCGGCGATCCGAGTCGCCAGTGTCGTCTTGCCGGAGGCGCCCGAGCCGTCGATCCCCACCCAACGGGTACCCGTCCGGCCGGCCAGCGCGGCCACGACGGCGGCAACCGGATCGATACCTGCCTTCGATGACCTCACCGCGACCTCACCGCGCCGACGGGCGTCGGCCTTGCTAGCGTCACCCTAGGCCGGTCGCCGGCGAAGTCGAACGTCTCGAGGGAGTACGTCGTGAGCACACCCGTCAAGGTCGCCGTCACCGGAGCCGCCGGCCAGATCGGCTACAGCCTGCTGTTCCGGATCGCCAGCGGGTCGTTGCTCGGTCCCGACACCCCGGTCCAGCTGCGGTTGCTGGAGATCACCCCTGCGCTGAAGGCGCTCGAGGGTGTGGTGATGGAGCTCGACGACTGCGCGTTCCCGCTGCTGGCCGGAGTGGAGATCGGCGACGACCCGAACACCGTCTTCGACGGCGCGAACATCGCTCTGCTGGTGGGTGCGCGCCCTCGGTCCAAGGGGATGGAGCGGGCCGACCTGCTGGAGGCCAACGGAGCCATCTTCAAGCCCCAGGGTGCCGCCCTGAACGCCCACGCCGCAGACGACATCAAGGTGCTCATCACCGGCAACCCGGCGAACACCAACGCCCTGATCGCCAAGAGCAACGCCCCCGACATCCCCGGCGAGCGGTTCAACGCCCTCACCCGCCTCGACCACAACCGAGCCCTTGCTCAGCTGGCGGCGAAGACCGGCACCACCGTCAACGACATCACGCAGCTGACGATCTGGGGCAACCACTCCGCCACCCAGTACCCCGACATCTTCCACGCCGAGGTGAACGGCCAGAACGCCGCCGAGCTGGTCAACGACCAGGCCTGGCTCGAGTCGACCTTCATCCCGACCGTGCAGCAGCGTGGTGCGGCGATCATCGAGGCCCGGGGGGCGAGCTCGGCAGCCAGTGCCGCCAACGCGACCGTCGACCACATGCGGGACTGGGTGCTCGGCACCCCGGAGGGCGACTGGGTCTCCATGTCGGTCCCGTCGGACGGTTCCTACGGGATCGCCGAGGGGATCATCTCGAGCTTCCCCTGCACGACCTCCGGCGGGCAGTACAGCATCGTCCAGGGGCTGGAGATCAACGAGTTCTCCCGCGCCAAGATCGACGCCAGCGTCGCCGAGCTGCAGGAGGAGCGCGAAGCGGTCCGTTCGCTCGGTCTGGTCGCCTGAGCCGCCGCCCGGGGAACTCCTCCGCGGGCCGGCCCCGATTGGCACCAGGTTGAGGAAGACTGGGAATCATGACGGACAGCGGATCGGGACAGCGCGACGACCAGGGCCGGCCGACGCCGCCCGGCTCGGATCAACCGGGCTCGGACGACGACTACACCCCGTCCGCGTCCTGGGAGACCAGCCGAGGCAGCAGCTGGGAGAACACCACGCCCTACGAGAGCCCCTTCGCCAGGCCGGAATCCTCCGGCTCCGCATCCGGCTACGGCTCGTCGGCGGCGTCGTACGAGTCCGTCTCCGGTTCTGAGTCGACGTCTCCCTACGGCCAGGACCGCGGCGAACAGACCGGCTCGGCCGCCCAACCGGCGGCCGAGGACGGTCCCTGGCCCACCTACCCCGACCAGGCCCAGGGCGGCTACGGCCCGTCGCAACCCGCATACGGGCAGCCACCGAGCTACCAGCAACCGACCAGCTACGGCTCGGCCAGCGACCCCTACGCGCAGTCCGGTTCCGGTCCTCACGGACCGTACGGACAGCAGCCCGGCTACGCGGAGCAGGCTCCGTACGGGCAGCCCGCTCAGGAGCAGTACGGCCAGCCACCCGGATATCCGGCCCAGCCCGGGTACGGAGTGAACCCCTACCAGCAGCCGGTCTACGCCGGGTACGTACTACCCAACCACCCCCAAGCCACGACGGCGTTGATCCTCGGCATCGTCGGCCTGGCCCTCTGCCCGTTCGTCGGGATCGCGGGCTTCGTGATGGGTGGTCGGGTCCGGCGCGAGATCGACGCAACCCCGACTCAGTGGGGCGGACGGGGCCTGGCCACGGGCGGCTGGGTGCTCGGCATCATCTCGATCGTCTACGCGGCCCTGCTGATCGTCTACTTCGTCGCCATGATCGTGGTCGCGATCGCCTCCAGCGTCTGAGTCCAGTCACCTCGAACCAACCCAGCCACCTCGAACCAGACAAGGATGATCATGACGAACCAGCCTCCCTCCAATGATCCCGATCGACCACAGGACCCATCCCAGTCCTATGGGTCGGACCAGCCCTACGGGTCGGCACCGGCGCCTCAGTCCTACGGGTCCGCACCTGAGCCTCAGTCCTACGGGTCCGCACCGGAGCCTCAGCCCTACGGGTCGGACCAGTCCTACCCCTCCGCGCCCGAGCCCCACTCCTACGGGTCGGCCCAGTCCTACGGGTCTGCGCAGTCCTACGGTTCCGCACCCGAGGTCCAACCCGGCTACCAGCAGCAGCCCGTCTACCCTGTGGCACCGCAGGGGGCGTACGGCCAGCCGTACGGGGCGCTGCCCGAGCATCCGCAGGGCACCACCATCCTGGTGCTGGGCATCGTCGGGCTGTTCATCACCATCTGCGCCCCGATCGCCTGGTACATGGGCAGCAAGGCGCAGAAGGAGATCGCCGCCAGCGGAATGCATTACGCCAACGAACAGAACATCAACATCGGCAAGATCTTGGGCATGGTACTGACGATCGTGGCCATCGTCGGCCTGGCCATCGCCTTCGTCTTCATCATCATTGCCATCATCGCCGCCGTCGCCAGCAGCTGAGTGCCGAGCCACGGATGAGTGCCTTCTCCGACGCCGACCTGGTCGCCCTGAGACGCCGGCTGCACCAGGTTCCCGAGGTGGGTCTCGACCTGCCGAAGACCCAGGCCACGGTGCTGGAGGCGCTGTCCGGCCTGGACCTGGAGATCACGACCGGAAGCTCGCTGTCGTCCGTGGTGGCGGTGCTGCGGGGCACCGCCTCTGAACGCTCCGGTCGGGTGGTGCTGCTGCGGGGTGACATGGACGCGCTGCCGGTGGTCGAGTCGAGCGGTGAGCCGTTCTCCGCGACCGGGGAGACGATGCACGCCTGCGGTCACGACCTGCACACCGCCGGCCTCGTGGGTGCGGTCCGGCTGCTGCACGAGCGACGGGCCGAGCTGCAGGGCGACGTCGTCTTCATGTTCCAGCCCGGTGAAGAGGGTGCGAACGGAGCAGGGGCGATGATCGCCGAGGGCGTGCTCGAGGCGGCCGGCCGCCGGGCCGACGCGGCGTACGGGGTGCACGTGTTCGCCAACATGTTCCCGCGAGGCGTCGTCACTTCTCGCCCCGGACCGCTGATGGCGGCCTCCTCCGGCCTCAACGTGACCGTCCGGGGCGCCGGCGGGCACGGATCCCGACCACATGCGGCCGCCGACCCGATCGTGGTGGCGGCCGAGATGGTCACCGCCCTGCAGACCCTGGTCACGCGGCAATTCGACCTGTTCGACCCGGTGGTGGTCACCGTCGGCTCGTTCCACGCGGGCACGCTGCCCAACATCATCCCGGAGACGGCCACCTTCGAGGCCACCGTCCGGACGCTGTCGGAGGCGCATCTGGCGACGATGGAGAAGGTCTCGGTGCGGCTCTGCGAGCAGATCGCTGCGGCGCACGGCTGCCGCGCCGAGGTGGAGTTCGTGCCCGGCTACCCGCTGACCGTCAACGACGCCGCCAAGACCGAGTTCGCGCTCTCCGTGGCGGCCGACCTGCTGGGTGCCGACCGGGTCCAGCCGCTGGAGACCCCGCTGATGGGCGCTGAGGACTTCTCCCGGGTACTGGCCGAGGTGCCCGGCTGCTACCTCTTCGTCGGCGCCTCTCCAGGCGACCCGGACACCGCTCCCGGCAACCACGCTCCGGGAGCCAGGTTCGACGACAGCGTGCTCGGCGACTGCGCCCGACTGCTCGCCGAGCTCGCCGTCCGCGAGCTCGCCGACGACTGAGCAGGGAGCCCTCGGCTCCGTGAGCCGGGATCCTGCCTGGCCTGACCGACGGGTGGGTCTCCCGGCCCGCCGCTGGGACCCAGGATCGAGGTCGCAGAGCCGGACTACTCCGGCAGGTGACAGACCGCCTCCACGTTGTTGCCGTCCGGATCACGGACGAACGCGCCGTAGTAGCTGTCGTGGTACTCCGGCCAGACCCTCGGCTCGTGCAACACCTCGGCCTCGAGCGCGATGGCAGCGTCGAAGAATGCTCGCACGCCCGCGCGATCAGCAGCCGTGAAGGCGAGGTGAGACTCCCGGAAGCCCTCCCCGGAGTCGAATCTCCCGATCCAGAAGTCGGGGTGACCCGGCTTGCCGTAGCCGATGGCCACGCCGAAGTCCATCTGCCGCGAGGCACCGAGCGTGGCCAGCACGCGGTCGTAGAAGATGGCGCTGGCCTCGAGGTCAGCGCACTGGATACCGAAGTGGTCGATCATGGCCCGATCCTCGCAGCATGCACCGACAGTGCTGGTCGTCACTCGCTGCTCGCTGCGCGCTCAGACTCGGTCTTCCCTCGTCGCTCGCAGACGGTGAAGCATTGTCTGCTCCCTCCTCAGTCCAGACCGAGCCGCGCTCCGCTCACGGCCGCTCGCGACGGGGTCGTCACTCGCTGCTCGCTGCTCGCTGCTCGCTCGCGACGGGGTCTCCCTCGCTACTCCCGACCGAGTCGTCAAGCCTGCACCATCCGGTCGCCGACCGCTACCTCGATCAATGCCTCACCCTATGCAGACTGGTCGGCCGCGCATCCAGCGCGCGGTCCAACCGCCAGCAGGCCGACGCCAGTCCGGTGAACAGCAGTGTGATCGCTCCACATGTCAGCGCGACCTCCCCGACGCCCTCGAGACCGACGTCGAGGAAGGGGTACGGGTACCAGCCG
>DASQLI010000194.1:0-11774 GCA_035630075.1 Microlunatus sp. | reverse complement strand
AGCTTCGCCAGGTCACGCTGGTCCGGCACCACCAGCACCGCACTCCGTCCGCTGTCCACAGTGGCCCGGGCGGCGGCGGCGAAGCCATCAGCCCAGTCCCCGCTCGGGTGCGTCGCGGGGATGACCTGCCAGTACGCCCGGGGGATGCCGCCGCCGCGCAGCGCCGCCAGCAGCTCGGTCCCGCTCGGGTAGGCCGCGAGGGCCGACGAGCCGTTGTCCGGCAGCTCGGGCAGCGGCGGCCTGGCAGCCGGTTCGGCGTTCTCGGTGGCGGCGTGCCGGGGCGGCACGGCGAGCCGCTGCACGTCGGCGAAGCAGCCGGCGTAGTGGTCCGCGACCGAGCGGATCAGGGTGGCGATCTCCGGGGTCATGACGGGCTCGGAGGAGATCACCTTCGAGATCGGGCTGAGCTCTCGCTCGCTGTCGCTGGTGGCGAGGCGCTCCAGCACGAAGCCGTCCCGCAGCCGACCGGCGAACCGGACCCGGACCCGGGCGCCGGGCGCCGCGGCCTCGTCCTCGGCGGGGCCGACCCGGTAGTCGAACGGTCGGTCCAGGTGCGGCAGCGACACGTCGACGGCGACCCGGGCCACCGGCAGGGTCACGGTCGGGGTCTCTGGCACGGCCCTGATCCTGGCATCCCCGACCGACAAGACCCGGTGCCGTTGCGGCAGCGGGCCTGGTGGGTGGCCAACCGGCCGATGTGATGCGATGACCTGCGTGGCCAGCCCGAGAGAGCCCGCGGACGCACGTGCGGACCGGCTGCTGCTGACCTACCTGGCCGTGGCGATGGTGGCGACCGGGCAGCCGGTGCAGGAGATCGACGAGGATCTCGCGGTGGTCGGCCGGCGACTGGGCTACCCCGATCTGCAAGTCGCGGCCGGTCCCACCAGCGTGACGCTGGCGCTGGGCGGCGGCGATCCGGCCACCGTGGAGACCGTGAATGGTCCGCTGCGGCTCGACCAGGCAGCCGAGACCCGACTGATCCGCCAGCAGCTGCTGGACGGAACCATCGACCGCGAGCAGGCACTCGCCCGGCTCACCTCCCTGCGTGGCCGACCCGAGCGCTACCCGGGCTGGCTGTCCGGCCTGGCCTGGGTGGTCGCGTCGGTCGGGATCGGGCTGATCCTGCAGCCGGGAGCGGTGAACGTGCTGCTGACCGCGCTCTGCTCAGGCATCGTGCTCGGCCTGGCTCGGCTCAGCGCGCGAAGCAAGGCCCTGGCGACGCTGCTGCCCAGCGTGGCGGCGTTCGTCGTGGCCTGCCTGGTGTTCGGCGCCGCTTCGGCAGGTCTGGTGGACGGCGCGCTGCGTACGCTGCTGCCGCCGTTGGCGATCCTGCTGCCCGGCGCGATCCTGGTCACCGGGCTGTCCGAGATCGCTGCCGGCGCGATGGTGGCGGGCGTGTCGAGGGTCGGGTACGGGGTGGTTCAGCTCCTGCTGTTCGCGCTGGGGATCCTGGCCGCCGCCGCACTGCTCCGGGTGCCGCCCGAGGCGCTCAGCAACATCCGGGTGGACGACCTCGGCTGGTGGGCCGCGCCGCTGGGCCTGGTGCTGGTCAGCGTCGGACTCTGTCTGATGGAGAGCGTCCGACTGTCGCTGATGCCCTGGGTGGTCCTGGTGCTGCTGGCCGCCTTTCTCGCGCAGGTGCTCGGCCAGCAGCTGTTCGGCGCCGCGCTCGGCGGCTTCCTCGGTGCTGTCGCCGCGACCTTCGCCGCCGCCGTGGTCGAGCTGTTCCGCCCTCAGCTACCACGTCTGGTGCTGTTCCTGCCGGCGTTCTGGATGCTGGTGCCGGGCAGCCTCGGGCTGCTGTCGGTGACCGAGCTCGCGTTGGTGCCGGGCGGCAGCGCGTCCGCCGGCTTCGCTGTGGTCGAGCTGGTCGGCGCGATCGCGTTGGGCCTGCTGGTCGGCTCGGTGTTGGCCCGCTCGCTTCGCGCCGTCGCGCACCGACGCTGACCGCTCCGAGTGGGCATGCGAACCTCAGGTCATGTCTGCCAACACCGACACCATCGGGCGCTACCTCGACGGATTCCGGAACCAGGACCGGGAGCTGGTGCTCTCCTGCCTGACCGACGACGTCGACTGGATCGTGTACGGCTGGTACCACATCACCGGCAAAGAGGCCTACGGCGAGAACATCGGTGGGGAGGGCTTCGTCGGCAACCCTCAGCTCGATGTCGTCCGGCTGGTCGAGCAGGACGACGTCGTGATGGGCGAGATCGCCGGCCGCGTCCAGCGCAGCGACGGTGGCTGGACGCGGCTGGCGATGGCGGAGACGTGGGTGATGCGCGACGCGCTGATCTGCGAGCGGCGCTCGTACGTGATCACGCTGGAGCACGACGACTGGCACTGACGATGACCATGATGCCCGGCAGCCGGAACGACCCAAGCGCATCGAGACGTCGACGTTGGGCATCCCACCCAGCGCTGCATCGGAATCCTGGGCAACTCGTAGGTCACCGTTGGTTGATCTCAACCACGTCTGGGTGATCATGAGGCTGCCGCCACGGTGACTCGGGTCCAGTGATCGATCCGGCGCGCCAGCTCCGGCCAGCCACTGTCCAGCATCAGGTCGTGACCGGCACCTTCGATGACCACTGCTTCCGTCCGGTACGCGCGCGCTGTCTGCTGCATCTCCGTCAGGGTGAAGAACCAGTCGTGCTCGGCGGCCACCACCAGCACCCGCGACCGGATCCGCTCTGGCCGTGGGCGGAGCACGGCGGTCTCTAAGAAGGCCAGATAGGACTCGTCGCGGAGTCGGCGCCAGGTGTTGTCCACCGTCTCCTGGCTGCTGGTGGCCGTGAAGAAGAGCTCGCGTACCAGGGCGGGGGTGCGGACGAGCGGGCGGAGCCGCAGGGTCAGGGTCGCCTCGAGCAGGGCGACCGGATGCCGCCGCGCTAGTCGGCCGATCGCCGGGATCGTGCCGCGAGACGGGACCGGCGCCAGCAGCACCATGCCCGCCGCCTGACCGTGCTCCAGATACTTCTGCACGACCAGGCCACCCAACGAGTGCCCGATCACCACCAGCGGCGACGGGCAACCGCTCGCCGCCTCCCGGACGTCCTCGACGTAGTCCTGGACGCGGTGCCAGATCCGCCCGGCTCGCTGATCATGGCCGCGGAGCTCGACAGTGCGGACGTCATGGCCGAGATCACCGAGCCGCCCGGCGAGGTCCTGCCAACACCACGCACCGTGCCACGCGCCGTGGACCAACAAGACCGCACCCGCGGTCACCGTCATGCCGTCGGGGTGCAGCGCCGATGCCCGTGATCGGGCTGCTCCACCATGGGAAGTGACCTCATCGCTGGATCTCCTGTGCTGCTCGATCTCTGGTGACCACAGGATCGGTGGCCGACGTTGGCTACGGATTGGCCGAACGTTGGCCGTGGCTGCTGGGGCCGTGATCACCTGGGAGCGGGAGCGGCATCGGCCGCTCGTCGGGGTGACCAACCACGTCTGCATCGGGGGAAGGAGGCCGTCGTCGTCGACGTACGGCTCGAGGACTGGTCGAGGGAACGGGTCAGCGTGCCAGACCTCGTCCAGCGCTGCGACGATGATGGCGAAGACGGGAGGTCGTCGAGGGCCGGCTCGCATCCGGTCGAGATCGGCACGGTCGTGGGCCGGGATGCCGACGTGATCGAGACCGGCTCGCTACGCGCCGTTACGCGCCACCGACGCTGACGTCGAGAAGTCGATCCGGCACCTCAGATCGCGATTCCGCGTGCCGCATCTACTTCTCGATGCTTCCGCGTCCGTGCGGACTGCCCGTGACCACTAGCCCGTGACGGCTGTGGCCAGGGCCGGAGCCCGGTCGGTGTTCTCCCAGGTCATCCCGGCCAGGTCGCGCCCGAAGTGCCCGTACGCCGCAGTTTGGGCGTAGATCGGCCGCTTCAGGTCGAGGTCGGCGATGATCGCCGCCGGCCGCAGGTCGAAGGTGGCGAGCACCGCGTCCTGGATCTGGGTGACCGGGACCTTCTCGGTGCCGAAGCACTCGACGTAGAAGCCCACCGGGTGGGCCTTGCCGATCGCGTACGCGACCTGCACCTCGCAGCGCTCGGCCAGCCCGGCCGCCACCACGTTCTTGGCCACCCAGCGCATCGCGTACGCCGCGGAGCGGTCGACCTTCGAGGGGTCCTTGCCGGAGAACGCGCCGCCGCCGTGCCGAGCCATCCCGCCGTAGGTGTCGACGATGATCTTCCGGCCGGTCAGCCCGGCGTCGCCCATCGGGCCGCCGATCTCGAACCGGCCGGTCGGGTTGACCAGCAGCCGGTGATCACGGGAGTCGATGTCGAACCGCTCCAGCACCGGCTCCACCACGTGCTTGCGGATGTCGGGGGTGAGCAGCGCTTCCAGGTCGATGTCGGCCGCGTGCTGGGTCGACAGCACCACGGTGTCCAGTCGGACGGCCCGCTCGCCGTCGTACTCCACCGTCACCTGAGTCTTGCCGTCGGGTCGCAGGTACGGGATCGCGCCCTCCTTGCGGGCCGCTGACAGCTGCTCGGCGAGCCGGTGGGCGAGATCGATCGGCAACGGCATCAGGCTGTCGGTCTCAGTGCAGGCGTAGCCGAACATCAGGCCCTGGTCGCCGGCACCCTGGTGGTCGCGCTCGTCGACCGACTCGCCGGTGCGGGACTCGAAGGCGTCGTCCACGCCCTGGGCGATGTCCGGTGACTGTTGGCCGATGGCGATCGACACTCCGCAGGAGGCGCCGTCGAAGCCCTTGGTCGAGGAGTCGTAGCCGATGTCGAGGATCCGCCGACGGACGATGGACGGGATCTCCGCGTATGCGTCGGTCGTCACTTCACCGGCCACGACGACCAGGCCGGTGGTGACCAGCGTCTCCACAGCGACGCGGCTGTTCGGGTCCTGCCGCAGCAGCTCGTCGAGCACGGAGTCGCTGATCTGATCGGCGATCTTGTCCGGGTGACCCTCGGTCACCGACTCGGATGTGAACAGCCGTCCTGCCATGGTTGTGCCCCTCGAATTCTGATCGGGTATCTGGCCGCCTGGGCAGTCGTCGCCAGGCTCTGGGTCAACTTACCGGTGTGACCGCCGCTGGAGGGCGCAATCCCAGATGAGATGGGCGAGAAAGTCCTTGCTGCCGGCGTGTGGTCCGTCGGCCCCGTCCTCGGTCAGCAACACGATCTCGTTGTCCGGACGACCGAAGGCCTTGTGCTCTCCCACCTCGTTGAGCACCAGGACGTCACAGCCCTTCCGGGTCAGCTTGGCGCGGCCCAGCTCGAGCAGTGAGCTGTCCGCGGTGGGCGTCTCCGCCGCGAACCCGACCAGCACCTGGTGCTGGTCGGTCCGCCCCTGCACCAAGGTGGCCAGCACGTCGGTGGTCTGCACCAGATCGACGTGCAGGCCGCCGTCGCCGTCCTTCTTGATCTTGGTGTCGCTCCGGGCCGCCGGGGTGAAGTCGGCTGGTGCGGCCGCCATCACGACCAGGTCGGCGGTGGCCGCCTGCTCCGTCATCGCCGTCGCCAGGTCGCCGGTGGTGGTGACCGGATGGATCGTGGTGCCGGGCGGTGCCGGCAGGGTCACGTTCGCCGCGACCAGGTGCACCTCGGCGCCGCGCAGCACGGCGGCGCGAGCCAGTGCCCAACCCATCAGACCCGAGGATCGGTTGCCCAGGAATCGCACCGGGTCGAGGTGCTCACGGGTGCCGCCGGCACTGACCACGACGCGCAGGCCGGCCAGGTCCCGGCCGGCAGCCCGGGCCACGATGGACGGGGCGGTCAGCACGGCGGTCACGACCGCGGCCAGCTCAGCGGGATCGGGCAGCCGGCCGGGACCGGAGTCGGGGCCGGTCAGCCGGCCGGAGTCGGGATCGACCACCACGCAACCACGGGCACGCAGGGTGGCCACATTGGCCTGGGTGGCGGGGTGCAGCCACATCTCCGTGTGCATAGCCGGGGCGAAGACCACCGGGCAGTGCGCGGTCAGCAGGGTGGAGGTGAGCAGGTCCTCGGCCCGGCCGGTGGCGGCCCGAGCGAGCAAGTCGGCCGTAGCCGGTGCGACGACGACCAGGTCGGCCTGCTGACCGAGCCGCACGTGCGGCACCTGGTGCACGTCGTCGAACACCGACGTGTGCACGGGCTTGCCCGACAGTGCCGCCCAGGTGGCGGCGCCGACGAACTCCAGCGCCGCCGCAGTGGGCACCACCGTGACGTCGTGCCCCTCAGCCTGGAGCCGGCGCAGCAGCTCGCAGGCCTTGTACGCCGCGATGCCGCCGGCGACGCCCAGGACCACGCGGCTCATGGGACGAAGCGACTCAACCGTACGAGTGGGGCTGCGGGGTCAGGCCGGGTTGTCGTAGGTCGGGGTCTCGACCACGGCCGGCTCGGACTCCTCGCCGTCGTCCTCGATGCAGGTCAGCACGCCGGCATTGATCTCGCGCATGGCGATGGACAGCGGCTTCTCCTGGACGCCGGTCTCGACCAGGGGGCCGACGTGGTCGAGCAGGCCCTCGCCGAGCTGGGAGTAGTAAGCGTTGATCTGGCGCGCTCGCTTGGCGGCGAACAGGACCAGCCGGTACTTGGAGTCGGAGTGGGTGAGAAGCTCGTCGATCGGGGGGTTGGTGATCCCCTCGGCAACCACGTTTCCAGACAAGAGCAAACCTTCGAAGTCGTTTGTGCAGAGCGGCCGAGCAGCACCGAAGTGGGCACGGCTCAGCGGTCCGTAGGCTTACAGACCCAGCAAGCCTACCAAGTCCGCCACAGCCTGATCCACATCGCGGTTGACGATGGTGCTGTCGAACTCGCTCTCGGCGGCCAGCTCACGAGTGGCCGTGTCCAGCCGGCGGGTTCGCTCGGCCTCCGACTCGGTGCCTCGGCCGACGAGTCGGCGGACCAGCTCCTCCCAGGTCGGCGGGGCCAGGAACACCAGGTGGGCGTCCGGCCAGCGCTCTCGGACCTGGCGGGCCCCTTGGAGGTCGATCTCCAGCACGGCTTCGCGGCCTTCCGCGAGGGCGGCCAGCACGGGGGCTCTCGGGGTGCCGTAGCGGTGCCGGCCGTGGACGACCGCCCACTCCAGCAGCTCGTCGGTGGCGACCAGCCGGTTGAACTCGTCCTCGCTGACGAAGAGGTAGTGCACCCCGTGGATCTCGCCGGGACGTGGCGGCCGGGTCGTGGCCGAGACCGAGACGAACACCTCGGGATGCTGCCGGCGCAACGCGCCGACCACGGTGCCCTTGCCCACCGCCGTCGGACCGGAGACGACCGTCAGGCGCGGGATCGGACGAGAGGTCACTTGGGACGCGGGGCGAACTCGGTCACCAGCGCGGCCACCTGGTGCCGGCCGAGGCCGCGCAGCCGGCGGTTCGGTGCGATGTCGAGCCGCTCCATCACGCGGTCGGCTCGGACCGCGCCGACCCGCGGCAGCGCCTTCAAGACGTCGACCACCTTCGCGTGGGCGATTACGTCGTCGTTCTCGGCGGTCCTCAGCACCTCGGCCAGCGTGAGCTCACCGGTCCGGAGTCCCTGCTTGATCGCAGCGCGACGGCGGCGGGCCTCCGTCGCGGCATGGCGGGCCTGCTGCCGCTGCTCGTCGCTCAGCGGTGGAATGGTCACAAGTCGGGTCCTTCACACGTCCAGCCAGAGCCACCCACGAGCGAGTCTCGACCGTGGTTGGGTTTGCGAACTTACCCCACCGGAAGAGCTGTCCTCATCTGGGCCAGCATCTGCTCGGCCTTCATACGGATTAATGCGGGGTCCGGACCGGGGTTCATCAGCTCCCGGCTGGCCGACGGCAGCACGTACGGCAGGGCCGCACCGAACACGGCCACCAGGTCCGCCGCCGTCGCTCCCTGCGCACCGATCCCCGGCGACAACAGCGAGCCGTGCACGGCGGACAGGTCGACCCCGGTCGGGCCGATGGTGGCGCCGACCACCAGCCCGACGTTGCCGTACGCCCGGCCGGCGTTGGCCGCCGCGGCGCCGGCCACGATCTCCTCGGCGACCAGCCGGCCGGAGTCGGCGCGGGCGTGCTGAACCTGGCGGCCCTCCGGGTTGGAGGTCAGCGCGAGCACGTAGACGCCGCGACCCTCCTGCTCGGCCAGCGCGATGGTGCCGGCGAGGGACCCGAAGCCGAGGTAGGGGCTGACGGTGATGGCGTCGGCCGCCAGCGGCGCCCCATCGGCGAGGTAGGCGGCCGCGTACGCGTCCATCGTCGAGCCGATGTCACCGCGCTTGACGTCCAGCAGCGACAAGGCGCCCGCCCCGCGCACGTCGGCCAGCACCTGCTCCAGGACGGCGATGCCCTTCGAGCCGTGCAGCTCGTAGAAGGCCGACTGCGGCTTGAACACCGGCACCAGATCGGCGAGTGCCTCGACCATCGTCCGGGCGCACCGCTCCAACCCACCGGCGTCCACCGGCAGCCCCCACCGGCTCAGCAGGCTGGGGTGCGGGTCGATGCCCGCACACAGGGCACCTCGTTCGCTCACCAGCTTCGCCAGACGCTCGCCGTAGCCGGTCACGTCGTTGCTCATCAGGCGGTGATCCTCTCCTGGGGTCGGGTTGCCAGTCGGGCATTGAGCCCGGTCACCAGACCGGGTCCGGCGTAGATGAAGCCGGTGTAGACCTGGATCAGCCGGGCGCCGGCGTCGAGCAGAGCCACACCGTCGTCGGGGGTCATCACCCCGCCGACGCCGATCACCGGCAGGTCGGTGCGCTCGGCCAGGAATCCGACGACCGCGCGGGCCCGAGCGGTGAGTGGTGCTCCGGACAGCCCGCCGGCCTCCGCCGCCCGCTCGACGTCGCCGACGTCGATGCCGTCCCGGGACAGGGTGGTGTTGGTTGCGATCAGACCGGCGGCGCCGGCGCGCTCGACCACGTCCACGGCCTGCTCCAGCGCCTCGTTGCTCAGATCGGGAGCCAGCTTGACGAAGATCGGTACTGGGCGGCCGCTCTCCCCCGCCAGTCGCGCCGACTCGGCGGTCAGCGATCCGACCAGCGCGGCCAGGGTGTCGGCGTCCTGCAGGGTCCGCAGCCCCGGGGTGTTGGGGCTGGACACGTTGACCGCGACGTAGTCGGCGTACGGGGCCAGCAGGCGCAGTGAGGTGAGGTAGTCCTCCACGGCCTGCGCCAGCGGGGTGATCTTCGTCTTGCCGATCGAGATGCCGATCGGCATCCCCACCGCACCGTTGCCGCGTCGGACGCCGGCCACGGCGAGCCGCTGGGCCATGGCCTCGGCGCCGCGGTTGTTGAAGCCCATCCGGTTGACGATCGCCCGGCTGTCGGGCAGCCGGAACAGCCGCGGCCGCTCGTTGCCCGGCTGGGCCTGTGCGGTGACGGTGCCCAGCTCCGCGAACCCGAACCCGAGGGAGGCCCAGGCAGCGACCGCGACGCCGTTCTTGTCCAGGCCCGCGGCCACCCCGACCAGCCCCGGGAAGTCGATGCCGGCCACCCTGACCACGCGCCGGTGACGGGCCAGCAGCGCGCGCGTCGCTGCTCGTGCCGGCGTCATCCGGCCCAGGGCGGAGACCCAGCCGAGCGTCCGCTCGTGGATCCGCTCGGCATCGCCGCCGTACGCCCGGAAGAGCAGCGGGCGGACGAGGCGGCGATACAGAATCACCGGGTCAGGCCAGCCCGCTCAGATCCGTGCCGAGATCGGTCGACCAGGACTGCAGTGACCGGACCCCGACATGCCCTTCGCGGATGGCCTCGATGCCCTGTACCGCGGCGGCCAAGCCCTGCACCGTCGTCACGCAGGGGATGTTGCGCAACACGGCCGCGGTGCGGATCTCGTAGCCGTCGAACCGTGGCCGACCGTCCGGGCTGAGCCCGTGCGGGGTGTTGAAGACCAGGTCCACCTCGTCGTCCAGGATCGCCTGCACGATGGTCTTCTCCCCGTCCGGGCCGGGTCCGGCACTGTGCTTGCGAACCGTTCGCACCTTCACCCCGTGGCGGCGCAGCATCGACGCCGTGCCGACGGTCGCGAGGATCTCGAAGCCGAGGTCGGCGAGCCGCTTGACCGGGAAGATCACGAACCGCTTGTCCCGGTTGGCCACCGAGACGAACACCGTGCCCCGGCTGGGCAACGGTCCGAACGCGGCCACCTGGCTCTTGGCGAACGCGGTGCCGAAGGCGATGTCGATGCCCATCACCTCGCCGGTCGACTTCATCTCCGGCCCGAGGATGGTGTCGACCGAGATCCCTTCCACCGTACGGAACCGGTTGAACGGCATCACGGCCTCCTTGACGGCGATCGGACCGGTGTGGGTCTCGCTGGCCCCGTCGCCGTAGGTCCTCAGCAGTCCCTCGGCCCGCAGCTCGCCGATGGTCGCACCGAGCATGACCCGGGACGCGGCCTTGGCGAGCGGCGTCGCGGTGGCCTTGGACACGAACGGCACCGTCCGGGACGCCCGCGGGTTGGCCTCCAGCACGAACAGCGTGTCGCCGGCCAGCGCGAACTGGATGTTGATCAAGCCGCGGACACCGACCCCGTCGGCGATGGCCCGGGTCGAGTGCCGGATCCGCTCGACCACTTCCGCACCGAGGGTGATCGGCGGCAGCGCGCAGGCCGAGTCACCGGAGTGGATGCCGGCCTCCTCGATGTGCTCCATCACCCCACCCAGGTAGAGCTCGCTGCCGTCGTACAGGGCGTCGACGTCGATCTCGACCGCGTCGTCGAGGAACTGGTCGACCAGGACCGGGTGCTCCGGGGAGACCGAGGTGGCCCGGTCGATGTAGGAGGCCAGCGTGTTCTCGTCGTAGACGATCTCCATCCCGCGGCCGCCGAGCACGTAGCTCGGCCGGACCAGAACCGGGTAGCCGATCGTCTCGGCGATCGCCCGGGCTTCGGAGAACGAGCGGGCCAGGCCGTGCTTGGGGGCCGGCAGGTTCGCCTCATCCAGCACCTGGCCGAACGCGCCCCGCTCCTCCGCGAGGTGGATGGCCTCGGGACTGGTGCCCACGATCGGCACCCCGGCGTCCTTGAGGGCTTGGGCGAGCCGCAGCGGGGTCTGCCCGCCGAGCTGGACGACGACGCCGGCGATCGGGCCCGCCTTCAGCTCGGCGTGGTAGATCTCGAGCACGTCCTCCAGCGTCAGCGGCTCGAAGTAGAGCCGGTCGGCGGTGTCGTAGTCGGTCGAGACGGTCTCGGGGTTGCAGTTGACCATGATCGTCTCGTAGCCGACGCCGTCTTCGGCGGAGCCGTGCCCCGGTGTGACGACGTCGGGGGCGGTGGAGAGAGCCATCGCGGCGTGCACGCAGGAGTAGTCGAACTCGATCCCCTGCCCGATCCGGTTCGGTCCGCTGCCCAGGATCAACACTGCCGGCCGGGTGCGAGGCTCGACCTCCGTCTCCTCGTCGTACGAGCTGTAGTGGTAAGGCGTCTTGGCGGCGAACTCAGCCGCACAGGTGTCCACCGTCTTGTAGACCGGCCGCACCCCCAGGGCGTGCCGGACTCCGCGGACCACGTCCTCGCGCAGGTTGCGGAGCGCGGCGATCTGGGCGTCGGAGAAGCCGTGCCGCTTGGCGGTGCGAATCAACGGGGCGGTGAGCTCGGTGGCCGTGCTGACCTGCTCGGCCACCTCCGTGAGCAGCACCAGCTGGTCCACGAACCATGGATCGATCTTGGTCGCCTCGTGCACCTGCTCGGCGGTGGCGCCGGCGCGCAGTGCCTGCAGCACCACCTGCAGTCGACCGTCGTGCGGGCGGGCGGCCTCGGTGAGCAGGTCCTCGACCTCCGCCGGGCTGACCGGACGGGTCCAGTCGAAGGGCGCCTTCGGGTCCTCCAGGCTGCGCAGCGCCTTGCCGAGCGCCTCGGTGAAGTTGCGGCCG
>DASQLI010000193.1:0-3028 GCA_035630075.1 Microlunatus sp. | reverse complement strand
CATCCGGGTCGACTGGTACACCCCGCAGGGCTTGTCGACCTGGGGCGACGGACGCCTCATCATTCTGGGCACCGAGGGCTACATCGAGCTGCGCAAGTACGTCGACATCGCCCGGGAACCGGGCCGCGATCATCTCCTCGTCGTCGACGGCCAGGGCACCGAGGACATCGATTGCTCCGATGCGCCACTCGCGTACTTCCCGAACCTGGTCAGCGACGTGCGCAACCGCACGAACACCGCCTGTCCGCAAGAGCACACCTACGCGGTCATGCGGCTAGCCCTGATCGCCCAGCAGCAGGCGACCTTGACCGGTCACGCCCAATAACCCGCGGGAATCAGCGGCTGCTTTCTTCGATCACGGCCAGCAACTCCGTCGCGGCGTCCTGCGGAGTCTTGCGTTCGAACAACACGTCGGTGCCGATCCGGGTTACCTCGCCGCCGTACCCGGAGGCGTTCTGGGGCGTCACCTGCGGCGGCGCAACCACCTCGTCCTGCAGGTCCTTGGCGAATGTCAACGACATCTTGCCGGTTGCATCGAGCACCGGCTCGATCTCTGATTGGACCGCCGCTATGGCGGGAACACCCCGCTCCACCTTGAGGATCTTTGTTGCCGCAGGGTCGGTCATCAAGAAATTGACCAGCTTGGCCGCCTCCGCCGGGTGCTCGCCGCCGTCCGGAATCGACCAGTACATCGACGCCTTGTTGACCATCCGCGGCGATTCACCCGCCGTCTGCGCGGGCAGCCTCAGCAGCTGCAGATCGCTCCCGCTGGCGGCGACGAACGCAGCAATCTGGGTGTGGAACTGGAGGTGGAACGCAGCCTTGTTCGTGGCGAACCGGGTGGCGTCCAGCGCACTGGCCGTGTCCTCGACCTGGCTGCCAGCTGGCGGGGTCGCCTTGGAGTCGACCAGCTGCTTCGCGAACTCGAAGTAGCTCACCAGCGTCTCCGGGGTGACTGCAGCGTTGCCATCGGTCGGGAACACCTCCTGGTTGTGCTGGCGAGCCCAGACACCGACCTCCGCAGCGTTGGCGCCAAAGAAATCCATCCCGACGACGCCCTCTGAGCCGAGCTTCTCGGTGACCGTCGCGGCCATGGTGGCGAGGTCGTCCCAGGTCCACGTCTTGTCGTCCGGCATTTTCAGGCCGGCCTGCTTCAGCAGCTCCGGATTGACCCCGACCGAGAGAAGCGCGACGCCGATCGGCGCGCCGACCAGAGTGCCGCCGACTTTGCCGGTGTCGAGCACCTTGGCGTCCATCGCCGACAGGTCGAGCACCGATGACTGGGTGCCCAAGTCGAGCAGCGCATCGCGGCCGCCGTACGCGGCGATATACGACTCGTCCATCTGGATGACGTCGGGCGGGGCGCCAGCCGCAGTCTGGGTGGCCAGCTTGTCCCAGTAGCCGGTCCAATCGCTGTTCTCCACCTGGACGGTGATGCCGGGGTTAGCCTGCTCGAACGCGGCCACCGCTTCCTCGGTCAGTTTCAGTCGCGAGTCGTTGCCCCAGGTGCTCATCCGCAGGGCCACCTGCCCGTCGGATCCCTCGTTGCCGTCGTCGCCAACGGTGCCAGGGGCGCAGCCGGTGGCGAGCAGCACCAGGCCGACCAGGATCGTCACGGGGCGGATGAGTCGACGAACAGACAAGGCGAACTCCTTCGGTCGTTCCACCTAACATAACTCGGCCGGTCGCTCCGCCGCCCTGCCGACGCGTCAGATCATCCGTGCCGTGATCTCCTCGGCCGCCAGGCCACCGGTCAAGTCGGCGTAGAACGGGTGGCTCGGCACCAGGTCAGCCCGGCGGATCGGGGTGCCGAGCAGCGCCGAGGCGTACACCCCGGTGACGAACTCGACCGTGCCGCGGGTGCTGGCCAGGGTCGTCTGGTGGGTGCGGCCGGCGAGCAGCTCGTCGACCAGCCGGGTGATCTGGGCGGCGTGGTTGCTCGGCAGGTCGGCGCCGGCACTGGCCGCCCAGACGTCGGCCGAACCGTCCGTCATTTCGTCAGGGGCTGCGTCGGTGGCTTTGCGGACTCCCGGATCCCGGCCGAGGGTCGCGGCCGCCTCCGCACTCGGCAGCGGAAAGAACGACCAGTCCGCGTCGCGATACCCGTACACATGGTTGACCTCGAGCGTGCCGGCCGTGGTGTCGATCCGGATCCGGCTGAGCTCGCGGGGGGACAGCAGGCTGTTGATCATCGTCGCGACGGCACCGTCCTCGAATCCGATGGTGGCCAGCGAGACGTCCTCGAACTCCACGGGCCGCGCCTGCCGGACGGCCGTCGCGGTCAGCTGCCGCCACGGACCGAGCAGGTGCAGCAGCAGGTCGATCTGGTGGATGCCGTGGCCCAGCGTCGGGCCGCCGCCTTCGCCGGACCAGGTGCCGCGCCAGTCCGGGTCGAAGTAGCTGTCCGGCCGGAACCACAACGTCTCGCACACCGCGACCAGCGGCCGGCCGAGGGCGCCGGAGCCCAGCAGCTCGGCCGCGCGACGGGCCCCGGACCCGTGCCGGTGCTGGAAGACCACGTACGCCGCCCCGCCGCCCACCCGCTCCGCCTCGGCGATCACGTCGAGCTCGGCCAGCGTCGGGCACGGCGGTTTCTCAATCAATACCGATCCACCGGCCCGGAGGACCTGCGCCGCGACCTCGGCGTGGGCGCCGGGCGGGGTGGCGATGCTGACCAGGTCCGGACGGCCTTCGCTCATCAGGCTGTCGACATCGGGAAACGTCGGACCACCGTAGAGACCGGCGTACGCCTCGGCGTGCTCGGGGAGGATGTCGACCAGGCCGACCAACTGGGTGCGACCCGACTCGGCGTACGCCTTGGCGTGCTGGTGGGCGATGCCACCGCAGCCGACGATGGCCACTCGGAGTCGACGGTCCGTGGTCTCGGGAAGACTGCTCGTCACGGTGCCATCATGCCGCGAGCCGCTCGATGGAATCGGGCCGCCAGACCCCGGCCGCTCCGGGGAACTGGGCCAGGTAGCGACCGATCGCGACCTTCGTCCAGCCGTGTGACTCCCGAAGGCCGCCC
>DASQLI010000192.1:0-24206 GCA_035630075.1 Microlunatus sp. | reverse complement strand
GGCGTCCGCAAGAACGCCCTGTACGACGCAGCCCTCGAAGCCCGCTGACCTGCGTCACCAGGCCCGGGTCTCCCGCGCGCTGACCGTAAGGTGACCGGGTGAGCCTGCCGCCTCTGCCCGACCCGCTGCCGCACCCGGTGGCGGACTCACACTGCCACCTGGACACCGCGTACGAGGTCAGCGGTCTGGAGCCGTCGGACGCGATCGAGCGGGCGGCCGCGGTCGGCATCACCCGGATCGTGCAGATCGGCTGTGACCTGGCCGGAGCCCGGTTCGCGGTCGAGGCCGCCCACCGCTGGGACAACGTCATCGCCGGGGTGGCGATCCACCCGAACGACGCCGCCCGGATGCATCCGGACGAGCTGTCCGTGGCGCTGGCCGAGATCAAGCGGCTGGTGCGCGACCCGAGGGTCCGGGCGGTGGGGGAGACCGGTCTGGACCACTACCGCACCCGGGACGAGGCCGGCCACCGGATCCAGCGGGACGCGTTCGCCTGGCACATCGGGCTGGCCCGGGCCACCGGCAAGACGCTGGTGATCCACGATCGGGACGCGCACGCCGAGGTGCTCGAGGTGCTCGACGCCGAGGGTGTGCCCGACCGGGTGGTGATGCACTGCTTCTCCGGTGACGCGGACTTCGCACGCGCCTGCCTCGACCGCGGGGCCTGGCTCTCCTTCGCCGGGCCGATCACCTTCAAGCCGAACGAGCACCTGCGCGAGGCGCTGCGGATCACGCCGTCGGACAAGATCCTGACCGAGACCGACGCGCCCTATCTGACCCCGATGCCCCACCGCGGCCGCCACAACGCGTCGTATCTGATCCCGCACACCGCTCGGTTTCTCGCCGAGGTCGTCGGCAGAGACCTGGTCGAGGTGTGCGAGGCGCTGGACGGCAACGCTGACGACGCGTTCGGCGGTCCGTGGGGCTAAGCACGTCCGGCAATCACGAGGGGCTCGATGGAACTAGCGGAGGTACGTCGTCGCCGCCGGGTGGTGCGGCGCTACGACCCGGACGTCCCCGTCCCGGCCGAGGCGCTGGACAGGATCCTGGACGCGGGCCTGCGGGTGCCCTCGGCCGGCTTCACCCAAGCCGTCAGCCTGCTCGTCCTCGACGACACGGCGAGAGACGCCTTCTGGGCTGTCACCACCGACCCCGCCGAGCAACCCGACCGCTGGTTGACCGGACTGAGCAGCGCGCCGGTGCTGGTCCTGGTGTGGACGGAGCCCGCGGCCTACCTCGACCGCTACGCCGAGTCGGACAAGGGCTGGACCGATCGCGATCCGGCTCGCTGGACGGCCCCCTACTGGTACGTCGACGCAGGCATGGCGGCCCTGGCGATGCTGTACGCCGCGGTCGACGAGAGTCTGGGAGCCTGCTTCTTCGGCGCCCCACCTGACCGCATCCCGGCGATCCGGTCGACGTACGCCGTGCCGGAAGGTCACGAACTGGTGGGTGTGGTGAGCATCGGTTTTCCCGCCGGATCGCCCCGAAGGTCACGACGAGACCGTCGGCCGGCCGCCGAACTCATCCACCACGGTCGCTGGGGAAGTGAGATGAAGGTCATTCCGTGACGATTTGGGCCCGTGTCGCTCCGACCGTTATGCTTCCGTGACCATGAGGACTCTTTGGGTCCTCTCATCTTCTGGACACCGACCGTTCCGGTGCGCGCCAGCGCCGGTCAGGGAGCACTCGTGCGCAAGATCATCCCCGTCGTCGCTGCTGGGGCCACAGCCCTCGCGGTGGCCGGCTCGACCTTCGCCTACGCGGCGTTGAACAACGACGTCGCCCTGGCCGTCGACGGCCAGACCCAGGAGGTCTCCACCATGAGCCGGACGGTGGGCGACGTGCTCTCCGGCCAGGGCATCACGGTCGGCGCCCACGACGTCGTCGTCCCCTCCCTCGATACCGCGGTCAGCGACGGCACCAAGATCGCCGTGCGGTACGGCCGCCAGGTGACCGTCAAGGTCGACGGGCAGCAGAAGTCGTTCTGGACCACCGCCACCACCGTCGACCAGGCGCTGCAGAGCCTGCAGCTCGACACCAGCGGCGCCGACCTCTCCACCAGCCGCAGCGCCGGGATCGGTCGGGCCGGACTGAACCTGACCGTCAACACGGCAAAGACCGTCACCATCGAGAGCGGCGGCAAGGAGAAGAAGGTCGAGACCACCGCGCTCACCGTCGGCCAGGCGCTGACCGAAGCCGGCATCGCCGTCGACTCCGACGACAAGCTCAGCGCCAAGGAGACCACCAAGCTCGAGGACGGCCTCGAGCTCTCCGTCACCAAGGTCGACGTGAAGACCGTGACCAAGACCAAGAAGGTCGGCTACGACACCGTCTACAAGAACACCGACGACCTGGACAAGGGCAAGACCGAGGTCGACACCGAGGGCAAGAAGGGCGAGCGGACGATCGTCTACCGCGAGGTCCGGCACGACGGCAAGCTGGTGAAGCGGACGGAGAAGTCGTCCGAGATCACCACCAAGTCCCGGGACAAGGTCGTGCTGGTCGGCACCAAGGAGGAGGAAGTGGCGGCGTCCAGCGGCGGTTCGACCGGCGGCAACTCCGTGTGGGACCGGCTGGCCCAGTGCGAGTCCGGTGGCAACTGGTCGATCAACACCGGCAACGGGTTCTACGGCGGCCTGCAGTTCACCGCCTCGACCTGGCGTGCCATGGGTGGCAGCGGGCTGCCGCACCAGCACAGCCGTGAGACCCAGATCGCCGTCGCCAAGAAGCTCCAGGCGGCTGCCGGCTGGGGCCAGTGGCCCGCGTGCACGTCCAAGCTGGGTCTGCGCTGATCGAGCCGTACGGGATCTGACGCTGACCGACTTCGAGACCGGCCCGGGTGAACCCCGGGCCGGACTGCTCTCCGCGAGTGCCGTGCGCCGGCTGGCGACCCGACTCGATCTGCGACCGACCAAGCAGCGCGGCCAGAACTTCGTGACCGACGGCAACACCGTCCGCCGGATCGTGGCCGCCGCCGGCGTCCAGCCGAGCGACGTGGTGCTGGAGATCGGGCCGGGACTCGGGTCGCTCACGCTCGGTCTGCTGGAGGCCGCGGACCGGGTGGTCGCCGTGGAGATCGACTCGCTGCTGGCCGACGCGCTGCCCGACACGGTGGCCGCGTACGCCCCGTCCAGAGTCTCCGCCCTCACCGTCGTCCAGGCCGACGCCCTGAGGATCACTGCGCTGCCGTATGAGCCGACTCGGGTGGTGGCCAACCTGCCGTACAACGTCTCGGTGCCGGTGCTGCTGCACCTGCTGGCCACCTTCCCCGGCTGGCAGCACGGCCTGGTCATGGTCCAGGCCGAGGTCGCCGACCGGCTGGCCGCCGGTCCGGGCTCGAAGACGTACGGCATCCCCTCGGTGAAGATGGCCTGGTACGCCGACACCGCTCGGGTCGGCACCGTACCGCGGAGCGTCTTCTGGCCGGTCCCCAATGTCGACTCCGGTCTGGTGTCGATCACCCGCCGGCCAGCGCCGGAGACGTCGGCGACCCGGGAGCAGGTGTTCGCCGTGATCGACGCCGCCTTCGCCCAGCGACGCAAGATGCTGCGGTCGGCGCTGGCCGGTCTGGCCGGGTCGTCGGCGGCCGCCTCCGCCGCCCTGGAGGCCGCTGGCGTCGATCCGCAGGCTCGCGGCGAGGTGCTGGACGTGACGGCGTACGCCCGGATCGCCGAGCAGCTGGGGGACGGCGGCGTGGGCCGCGCTTCGGCCGCCCGCTAGCCTGCCAGCGATGTCCGCCCCGATCTCGACCGTCCCCGCCGGTGTCCGGGTACGCGTGCCGGCGAAGATCAACCTGGCACTGTGTGTAGGGCCGCCGCGGGCCGACGGGTTCCACCCGCTGGCGACCGTCTACCAGGCGGTGTCGCTGTTCGACGAGGTGCAGGCCGGCTGGGAGGACCCGGGCGTGTTCGCCGTGTCCGTCAGCGGCGAGGGCGCCGACCTGGTGCCCACCGATGACGACAACCTGGCGGTGCGGGCGGCCCGGCTGCTGGCTGAGCGCTACGGGGAAGGACAGCCGCTCGGGGTGTCGATGGCGATCCACAAGTCCATCCCGGTGGCCGGCGGGCTCGCTGGTGGGTCGTCGAACGGGGCCGCGGCCCTGTTGGCCTGCGCCGACCTGTGGGCCCTGGACGTGTCCCTGGAGCAGATGCTCGCGCTCGCCGGCGAGCTGGGCAGCGACGTGCCGTTCGCGCTGCTGGGGGGCACGGCGCTGGGAAGCGGTCGAGGCGAGCAGGTGGCGCCGGTGCTGGGGCGCGGGTCGTACCACTGGGTGCTCGGCTTCGGCTGGACCGGGCTGTCTACTCCGGCGGTCTACCGGACTCACGACCAGCTGCGCCCGGATGCCCCCCCGCCCGAGGTGCCGGACGAGCTGATGGCTGCACTGCGGGCCGGTGACGCCCAGCGGCTGGGCCGGGCGCTGGTGAACGACCTGCAGGAGCCGGCCCTGCGGCTGCAGCCGCAGCTGCGCCAGACGCTGGAGACCGGGATCGAGTACGGGGCCCTGGGCGCGATCGTGTCGGGTTCGGGACCGACCTGTGCGTTCCTGGTGAAGTCGGAGGCGGCGGCCATCGACCTGTGCGTGGCGCTGACTTCGGATGGCGTCGTTCGGACTGCTCGCCGCACCGTGGGGCCGGTTCCGGGTGCTCGGCTGCTGAGCTGACCAGGTGCCTTCAGGTTCGCGGGAAACACTGCCGCTGACGCGTCAGGCCGAGCGACCTCCGGTCGTGCCGTTCCGCCAGCCGCTTGCGCCGGTGATCGACCCCGCACGCCGGGTGGAGGGGCTGACCAGGCACATCGGTTGACAGCTACGACACGACGGTGAAGGTGATGTCACGGATCCCATCGACCGTGCCGTGCCCACTCAGCGTTGCCCGGTATCGTCCTGGTTCGAGGGTGAGCAGCGGCTCGAAGTCGACCGGAGCGGCCCGATCGGCCGGCCCGAGCACTTCTTGCTCGTAAGCGATCGCGCCGGTGTCGAGATCGACGATCTGCACGTGAGCCGGCTGACCCGGACCCGCCGTCGCGGAGCCGAGCAGCACGAAGGTGCTCGGCACGACGTCCCCGTGTCGAGGGCTGTCGAAGCCGTCCGGCCGGACAACCCGCACCGACTCGTCCCTGGTCAGCGGCTTCGTCGTGTCGATGGCGTAGTACAGCCAGAACGGCTGGCCACGTAGCGTGACCAGGACATCGTCGCGTACGCCGAGGGTGTCTTGCAGCGTTCGCACCCAGGCCTGAGCCATCACATGCGCCTCCGGCTCGGGAAACACCTGACTGCTGAAGGCGTACAAGTCGACGCGGATCAGGCCACCAGAGACCGTGACCGAGGTGATGTCGATCTCTTGCACGATCTTCTGCTCGAGCCAGTTCACGTTCCCCGGCTGTACCGGTCCGGTGTCGAACATGGCCTCCAAGGCGGCCCGGCCGACGTCCGGAGAGTCGGTCCGCATCCGCTCCGGTGTGATGGTGAACGTGGCCGGCGCCGCACCCTGAGGGGGATACTCACCGGCCGTTGTCCGGTAGACCACCAACGTCGGGATCGAGGCGTCATAGCGTGGCACGCTCGTCGTCGCCGGGGCGACCGGTGCCGGTGTCACAGCTGCTGGACGCCAGCCGAGGACCACAGCCAGCACGATCGCCGCAGCGACACCCAGGCCCGCAGCCACTGCGCCCAGCACCCGGCGGCGCCGTCGGGTAGCGCTGACCGGGCCCAGCCGAGCGCTGGGCCATTCGGAGACGACAAGGCGACTGGCGATGGCATCCCAGGCATCGCCCACCTCGATGGTGTTCGCCTCCGCCTCCAGGACCTGGGCCAGTCGCTGGCCCACCTGGTCGTCATCGAGGCGGTCGGCGGTCATCGGTTCACCTCCATCGCTGTTCGCAGTGAGTGAAGTCCACGGGAGCTATGGGTCTTCACCGCACCGCGGCTGATGCCCAGCGTGTCGGCGATCTCGGCCTCGGACAGCTGACCGTAGTACCGCAGGATGAGTACTTCTCGTTGACGACCGGGGAGCTCGGACAGCTCGGACAGCACTCGTTCATGCTCGATCTGGACCATCGCGTCGGTCTCCGCGCTGTTCACCTGCGACGGCCGGTTCACTGGTTGTCGGTTGACCACCGCACGATGCCGTAGATGGGAGCGAGCGCCGTTCGCCACACACGTGCGCAGGTAGGAGACTGCCGCCCCTGGGTCGCGGATCGTTCGCCAGCGCGCCACCAGATCCACGAACGCGTCCTGGACGATCTCCTCGGCGCGACCGACATCGCCGACAAGCAGCACGGCCAACCGAACCAGCCGGACGTAGTGTCGCTCGTACAGGTCCCGGACTGCCCCGCTCGCGGAGGGCTGGTTCATGAATCGCCCCTGAGCCGCGGACACGTTCGCAGAGTCCATCTGGACCTCCTCCCGCCCCTATAGACGGCCCAGGCGGGTCACAGGTTGACGCCACTGTCAATGTCGCCAAGACCGGGTCACGAAGCCCGAGCCTCGTCAGTAGTGTCTGAGGACACGGGCTTCGGCCACAACACCGGGGTCGATGCCCGTACGGTCGCTGACCCCCAGCCTCGTCGCGGAGCACCCGGGCAGGCTGATCGCGTCGTGCACGACATGCGGATGGGCGTAGGTTCGACACAGCTCGGTGCCAGAGCCAGCGTCGCGGACGGGGGAACGACCTCGGCGGACGCGGTATCTCTTGATCTGTCTTCCCCGCTAGAGGTCGAAGACGCCGACCGAGTCACTGACCAGACTTCCCATGACAACGGTGCCGTCGTGCTCCCGCACGCCGGTCACGAAATGGAAGCGGTCGCCCGGGGCCTGGAGGTCGTGCACCACCTCACCGGCGGGGGACAGTGCGTAGACCCACACCGAGGTCTTCGGTTGCGGCTGGAGCCGGTCCGGCAGCGTCCACACCACCTGTCGCAGCCGCGGGTGCCGTGGCAGCAACTGGTCCAGCGTCCGGTCCCGGGGGCTGCCCATGGCCACCCAGAACAGCCCGTCGGTGCCGGTGGACACGTTGTCGGGGAAGCCGGGCAAGTTGTCCACGAAGACCTCGACATCGCCCGCCCGCGGCCCGGTGATCCACACCTTGCGCAGCCGGTACGCCGCCGTCTCGGCGACCACCACGAAGGAGCCGTCCGGGGCCAGCGCCACCCCGTTGGCGAACTGCAGCCCGTCGGCGAGCACGGTGACCTCGGCGGCGAGACCGCGGCGAAGCAGCCGCCCGGTGCCAGAGTGTTCGAGCAGATCGGCCTTCCACGTGTCGACCCCGAAGCGCCGAGACGAGTCGCTGAAGTAGATGGTGCCGTCCCCGGCCACGGCCGCGTTGTTGCAGAACGCCATCGGCCGGCCCTCCACCTCGGACACCAGGGTGACCACGACACCGGTGGCGAGGTCGACTCGGAGCAGTCCGCGGCGGGCGTCGCAGACCAGTAGCCCGCCGTCGGGCAGCCACTCCAGCCCGAGCGGCCGACCGCCGGTGTCGGCCAGCACCTCGATGAGGCGGTTGTCCGGCGCGAGCCGCAGGATGCGCCCGTCGGCCACCCCGGTGAGCACCCGGCCGACGTCGTCGACGAGCACGTCCTCCGGTCCCCGGCCGACGATGTCGAGCAGCCGCAGCGGCGGCAGCGGGCGGACACTGCGGGACTGTCGAGACCTCGCCGGTGCGGACGGCGGCTGCCAGCGGACGGGGGCGATCGAGGGCCGGGCCATGCCGCCTATCCTGCTCCCTCGGCGGCGGCGCCGGAACACCGTTGTCGCCACGCGGCCAGGTAAGACGAGTACGCGCGCAGGGTCCTCGACCGGGCGGGCCCGTCGCTGCCGGGTTGGTCAGGTAGTCCAGGCAGCGGTGCTCCGGGTGTCTGGCAAATAGACGCAGTACGTCCCGGTCCGGATGGCTCGGTCGAGGTGCTCTCCCAACGGCGGGTGATGTTGGCTGATCCGGCTGAT
The DNA here is from genome assembly GCA_035630075.1 of Microlunatus sp. Taxonomy (GTDB): domain Bacteria; phylum Actinomycetota; class Actinomycetes; order Propionibacteriales; family Propionibacteriaceae; genus Microlunatus. The sequence goes on along the minus strand of DASQLI010000192.1, from coordinate 16,261 downwards.
GGCGTGACGGATGGCTCGAGTGACGGCGACACGGGCGCGTTCGGCTGTCGAACCGGCCCGTCGGTCACGCCCGCTGAGGCCGACCGCGCGGGACAGCTCACGGATGAGGAAGTCGCGTTCAGCCTCGGCCTGCCTTTCGCGTTCGTCGTCGCCCAGCATCCGCGCGGTGTCGATGTCGTCGTCGATCTCGGTGAGCCGTCGGCGGTAGGCATTCTTGGCCTGGGCGTCGAGAAGCACACCAGCATCGCCCCAGCCGGACGAGGTCAACTCCGGATCGGGCGTGCCAGCAGATCTCCCGGGCGGAGCGAGCCCGCCTGCCACGAGGTCGAGGACGTGGAACTCTCGGCCTGGAGCAGCCAGGAGCCGCGCCAGATAGCGCAAACCCTTCAGATCACGCACGGCAACGGTGTAGTCCTCGAACGTCACCGACCAGTAGTCACCTTCCTGGCGCAGAACGCTGGGTTCTCCCTGGTCAGCGCCCTCCGAGGTTGACCGCGGTGCTGCTGGTGTCACGCCGTCATCGACCTCTACCCGCGTGGCGTCCTGTGCCTGGGCAAGTCCGGTGCGCGCCACGGCGACCTCTCGGGGCGCCCCGACCAGGCTCCACTGTTGGACGGCAGTTTCGAACGCCTGGCGGGCCCCTGCCAGCTCGCCGGCCGCCAGCTTCACCCGTCCGTCTGCGACCGCGGCAGTGGCGGCCAGTGTCGTGCTCTGGAACACCGCCGCGACACGGACTAGCTCGTCGGCGGCTTCGCGTGCCCCGACGATCTCACCGGCAGCCAGGTCGATCTCCACCCGCGCGGCGAGCAGCGGAGCACGGCGCAGGTCGGTGTTCGGCGGCAGCTCCTTGGAAGGCACGGTCAACGGGTGGTCGAGCGCGTCTCGGATTGATGCCGTCGCTAGGGCGATGTCACCTTGGGCCAGTCGCAACAGAGCGAGTCCCGGCTCCGGATCCCAGCCGGCCTCCCGAGCGGCGAGGAACGCCTCCCCCGCACCGGCGAGGTCTCCGAGCTGGAGCCGTATCTGGCCCAGCTCGGTCAAGGGCCAGCCGAACTCCCGCCGCAGGTATGGTCGAAGCTCCGCACAGGCGGCGAGGGCCTCCTGTTCTGCCTCGGCGGTGGCCCCTCGCAGCCGGAGAATCTCGGCCCGGTGCACCCGACAGCGGCCATGGACACTACCGATCCCGTTCCCACGGCTCCATCGCTCCATCGCCTCGGTCCACTCCTCGGCGAGGTCGTGCTGACCCAGCCCCTGGAGCATGCACACCAGCTCGCAGTACAACATTCCGGTCGAGATGGGATCTAGCTCACCTGACATGGTGGCGACCGCTGCCTCGTCGACCAGGCCGAGTCCCAGGCGGACGTCGCCCGCGAGGATCACCGCGTGCGCCTCGGCCACCCGACCGAGAGCGGCCGCCGCAGGGTTGCAGATCTGTCCCGTCTCGATCGCACGGCTTGCCCAGTCCCGGGCGGCATGTATATCGCCGATCATCAGGCGCTCGTAGCTGTTGATCACCGCCAGCCAGGCGTGGGCCGGAGTCTGATCGAATCCCTCGAGCAGTCGCTCAGCTCGCCTTGCCCAGCCGCGGATCGGGGCCATCAGCGCCGTATCCATCAGAAGGTGGAGGGCGACCCGAGTCGCCGCGCCGGCCGCAGCGAGCGAATCGCCGGCGCGCACCGCCTCCGTATGCGCACGTTCCCAGGCCTCGATCGTGACATCGAGATGGCCCGCGGCGTACGCCACGTCGGCGAGCTGGGCGAGGTCGTCGCCGGCAAGTGGGCCTTGCCGGTCCACCTGGATGAACAGACCGAACGCACGTGGCCAGTCACCTGCTGCAGCCGCGTCGCGTCCCTGCTGCAGCAGCTCCGGTCCGGCCACGTCGTTCATCTCCCACCACCCGCAGACAGCCCCTTCGGGCCGCCGTAACCCCGAGGGCTACCGGGGTAACAGTCTTTCTCACGCATCGAGGTTGACCAACGCCCGTCCCGGCAATGCCGGATCTCGAAGTGAGGAAACCGATGACCACACATGTCACCCGACTGCCGCAGTCAGGCACAGTGCCCGCGAACGGGCAGCAGCTGTACTACGAGGTTCATGGCGAAGGGCCGCCGCTGGTTCTGCTGATGGGGATCGGGTACGACTCCACGCTGTGGACGCTGGCACAGGTCCCGACCCTGTCCACCAAGTTCAAGGTGATCTTGGTCGACAACCGGGACGCAGGGCGAAGCTCGCAGGCCAGCGGCCCGTACCGCATCGCCGACATGGCCGATGACATCGCCGGTGTCCTCGACGCGCTGGAGATCGCACACACCCACCTGCTGGGGTTGTCCATGGGGGGAATGATCGCGCAGGAATTTGCGCTGCGACACGGACACCGGCTGGATCGGCTCGTGCTCGCCGGGACCGGAGCAGGCCCAGCCCGGAGCGCCGTCGATCCGATCCAAGTCTGGAGCTGGGTCAAGACAAACGACGCCACCGGCGAAGCGTTCGGCGGGCTCCAGTTCGTGTCCCTGTTCAGCACGTCGTTCCTGCGCAACCATCAGGCGGTACGAGACACAGCCGAGCTGCTGGCCAGCAATCCCTATCCCATCAGCCCCGAAGCCTACCGACGACAAGCAGAGGCGTACCGGCAATTCGATGCGCTCGACCGACTGGCTTCGATCTCTGCTCCAACCCTCGTCGTGGTCGGAGAGCAGGACCTGCTGACTCCGCCATGGGTTGTGCGCGAAGTGGCTGACGCGATCCCGGGCGCTCGGCTGGAGATCATCCGAGGGGACGGCTCTTCACACCTGGCCGCGATCGAGCGCTCCGACGACTTCAATCGGGTCGTGTCCGACTTCCTCACAGGGTGACACCTACAGAGCCAGACCGTACGGCGCGAGCAGCTCCCCGCAGCGCGACGGTGAGAGCATCAACGGCAGCACGATCCCGCTCCGTAGGCCCAGAGGGTCCAGGTCAGCAGAAGGTGACCGGGTTGCTGGCGATCCACTCGCCGCCGTTGGAGGCCCCGGTCCAGCGATGGTAGGTGAGGGCCCGGTACTGGAATCCACACCAGACTCCGGCCGCTCCGCTCCTGGAGCCATCCCACACGGGGTGCCAGCCGTCATAGTCGCCGACCGCCGTTCCTTTGATCGTGGTCCACGGACCGCCGAAGGGGAGCACCTGGACCATGGTGTCGTTGACGGCGACCGAGTAGTTGCCCCCGTTGATCTCGTCGCGGGCGTTGCCACCGGCACGGACCAGACCGGCCGCGCGGTCGTAGTCCAGCCAGGCACACCGACTGACCTGGTTGCCTCCACAGTTCTGGCCGTACCACTGTTCCCAGGAGGCCGCCGCCGGTGTGACCGTCAGACCCGCCAGCAACAGCCCACCGAGCACCACCGTCATCACCACTCGTCGCATCACCGTTCTCCTTCACTCGTCACCAGGTGGACCTGCTCGACACCAGCGAACCCGAGGCCTCGTCGTCGACAGCTGATTTCGGTCAATCTCGGTCAAGATCGTCCCGGGTGCCGCTGCGGGAAAGGTGAGAGAGGTCGCCCGAGGACCCACTCGGCTCAGCGCTGGCTGGGCGAGAAATGCAGGACCGTCGTGCCCCAGGCGGTCGGATCGGGCGCCGAAACGCCCTGCCGCGCCGCAGTCCGTCCGTCGGCTACAGATCCTCACCGTACGGAGCGAGCAGCTCCCGCAGTGCAACGGTGATGGCGTCGCGGTGGGCCGGGTCCAGGTCGGCCAGGATCTCCTGCTCGGCGGTCATCAGGTCGCCGAAGGCACTGTCCACCGCCGTACGCCCGGCATCGGTCAGTCCTACGAGCACGGCCCGGCGATCCTCCGGGTTCGTGTCCCGGGTGACGAGCCCACGAGCCGCCAACCGGTCGACCCGGTTGGTCATCGTGCCGGAGGTGACCATCGTCTCCTTGAGCAGCTGGCCCGGTGACAGGCAGTGCTCCGGTCCGGCGCGGCGGAGGGCGGCGAGCACATCGAACTCCCACGACTCCAGGCCGGAGGCCGCGAACGCGGCGCCGCGGACCTTGTCGAGGCGGCGGGCGAGTCTGGTCACCCGGGAGAGCACCTGCATGGGGGAGACGTCCAGATCGGGCCGCTCCCGCTGCCAGGCCTCGACCAAGCTGTCGACCTCGTCGCGCAGCAGGGCCGCGGTCGGAGGGGTCGGCGAGGGCACCTCCGCAGTGTAGGAGGCGGCCGTCGGGGCTCAGCGGGCGGAAGGTCAGTGACCGGTCCGGGCGGACTCCAGGTCCGCGTCCGACTTCGGCATGGTCGATGCCAAGAACACGATGCCGACACAGAGCAGCGCCGGGATGGCCATCGCGTGCTGGATCCCGAGATGGCGGACGAGGACTCCGATGACGGCCGGACCGGCGAGGAAGGCCGCGTAGCCGAACGTCACCACGACCGCGAGCACCCGACCGCCGCCGAGGTGACCGGCGACCGCGTACACCTGCGGTGCGATCATCCCGACCCCGAAGCCCACCAGCGACCAGCCGACGACGAGCAGTGGCAGCGAGCCGACCAGCGTGACGGCCGCATAGCCGACAGCCGCGCAGGCGCCGCCGAAGCGGACGACGTTGCGCCGGCCGAACCGCTCGACCAGGTGGTCACCGAACAGCCGGATCACCACCATGAACGCGCTGACCGCGATCAGGCCGAGGGCCCCGACAGTCGGGTCGACACCGGCGACGTCGGTCACGTGCAACGAGGACCAGTCGACCGCCGTACCCTCCGACAGACCGAAAGCGAGGGCCATCGCGCCGAGCACCCAGGCCATCGTCGGGATCTTCGTCTTGACGCCGTCCTGAGCGTGGCTCACCACGGCCGCCTCGGGAGAGATCCGGACCAGCACGACGAGCACGATCGCCGCGACGACCGCCAGAGTGAGCATCAGCGGCAGCACGATGCCCGAACCCGTGATGCCCAGGGCGAGGGCCATCACGAGGACTGCTCCGGCGCCGACGAAGTTGCCGACCGAGAAGAAGGCGTGGAAACGGCTCATGATCGGCTTGCGGCGAGCGGCCTCCACCTGGACGCCGAGCGCGTTCATCGCCACGTCCATCGCCCCGTTGCCGAGGCCGAACAACGCGGCCGCCAGGATCGCCACCGGGTAGGTCGGTGCCAGGGCGAGCACGACGGACGCCAGGATCAGGATCGGCAGCCCGGCGAAGACGACCCGTCGAGCACCGACGGCGTCGGCCAGGCGCCCACCGATCTGCATCGAGGCGATGCCGGCCACGCCGCCGCAGAACAGCATCACCGCGATCTGGGTGGCATCGAGGTCCAAGCGCTCACGCAGCGAAGGGAGGCTGCCGCCGTAGCCGCCCAGCACCATCCCGTTGACCGCGAACATCAGCAGGACGGCGGCGACCGCCGTCCGGCTGGCGAGCGGGGTCGGGGTGACGGTCATGGGTGCAGCTGTCTCAGTCATCGGTGGAGTGGCTCAATCGGGGTCGGCTTCTGAATCGTTCTAGAAGACTAGGTTAGGTCACCTGCCGAACAGAACGCAAACGGTGTCGGGCAGCTCAGCCGGCGGTCACCAGCCGAGGCTTCACATCCAGGTGCGCGAGCCCGTTCCAGGCCAGGTTGACCACGTGCGCGGCCACCTCGGACTTCTTCGGTCTCCGGGCGCTCAGCCACCACTGCCCCGTCAGGGCGATCATCCCGACCAGCATCTGGGCGTACATCGGAGCGGTCTTCGCCTCCAGTCCGTGGCGCTTGAACTCGGTCACGAGCAGCCCCTCGACCTGCGAGGCGATGTCGCTCAGCAGACTGGCGAACGAGCCCGAGGAGCTGGCGACCGAGGAGTCACGGACCAGGATCCGGAAGCCGTCGGTGTGGGTCTCGACGTAGTCCAACAGCGCCAGGACGGCTTGCTCGATCAGCTCTCGGGGGCGCTCGCCGTGGGTGAGCGCGGTCTCCATCTCCGCCAGCAGGTAGCCGACCTCCCGGTCGACCACGACCGCGTACAGACCTTCCTTTCCTCCGAAGTGCTCGTACACGACCGGCTTACTGACCCCGGCCGTGGCGGCGATCTCCTCCACCGACGTGCCCTCGACGCCCTTTTCCGCGAACAGCCGACGGGCGACCTGTACGAGCTGCTCACGCCGCTCGGCGCCACGCATCCGGACCCGGGCCGGGCGGCGGGCGCGGGTCGGCTCCGGCTGATCACGGGTGCTGGCGGCCATCGCCCCAGTGTTACCGATCCGGCTCCGCCTTCCGGTACGACGCCACGAGACGTACGCCGACCAAGATGCACCCGCGGGAGCCGGTGCGTACGCTGGTCCCCGCCGAACTCCTGCTCGTCCGAGTGCGAGGTCGGACGATCCCCGGTTGGTCTGCCGGCAGGGCCCGCCTGACTTTGAATCAGGACTAGCGACGAAGGTTCGACTCCTTCCCGGGGAGCACGTCCGCAGAGAACGAGCCACCTGGGCTTGGTGGGGATAGCCCCACCCGCGATTCGCCGGATAGCCTGATCGCGCGCTGGGGCAATCCTCGCGATCGTTGGGGCATGAGCAACTCCACCTACGAACCGACCACGGTCTACAGCGAGCACTCCGCGCCGGAGTTCCTGTACGAGCCCACGCCTGGAGCCGATCTCGACCATGGAACCATTCCCCAGCCCGACGACATGACCACGATGGTGCGCAACGCGGGTCGCAACTTCGCCGTCCTGGTCGGCATGTTCTTCGTCTCGCTGGCCGCGTTCATCGTGGGCGTGACCCTGTTCAGCCTCGGGGTCGGTCTGGCCGTGCTGGGTGTCGGGCTGTTCATCCTGGTCGGCTGCCTGATGGCCGCCGGAGCCACGGCCCGAGCGACCAAGAGCATGCTCGCGTACGCCGGCGTGGACTTGCCGGCCACGGTCTACCCGCGAGCCGGCAGCGGATTCGGGCTGCTACGACGGCTGCGTGACCCGCAGTCCTGGCGCGACCTGATCTACGTGCTGGTTGCGTTCGTGCTGAGCACGTTCTCCTTCTCGGTGGCCATGAGCTGGGTCTTCGGCGGTATCGGTGGGGTTCTGTACTGGTTCTGGGGCCGCTACCTGCCCGACGACAACCAGGGCCTGGCCTACCTGCTCGGCTTCCCGGGTCAGTACGCCGAGTCGGTGCTCAACTCCGTCCTGGGCGTGATCTTGATCCTGACGACGCCGGCGGTGCTGCACGGTCTGGTCCGCCTGCACGCCGCCGTCGCCCGCGGGCTGCTGGTCGACGAGAACTCCGCCTTGCGAGCCCGGGTGAGCGAGCTCGCGACGAGTCGCAGTGCAGCTGGTCAGGCCGAGACCCAGACGCTGCGTCGGCTGGAGCGGGACCTGCATGACGGCCCGCAGCAGCGACTGGTCCGGCTCGGGATGGACCTCTCCAGCGCCCAACGACGGCTGGCGTCAGACCCCGAGCAGGCCGGACGGCTGCTGGACGAGGCGTACCAGCAGACCCAGGACGCGCTCAGCGAGATCCGTCAGCTGTCCCGAGGGATCGCGCCGCCGATCCTGGCCGAGCAGGGACTGGCGGCGGCGATCACCGCCCTGGCCGCCCGCAACTCGGTCCCGACCAGCGTCGACGTCGGTGCCGTGACCCTCTCCGATGTCGCTCAGAACGCCGCGTACTTCACCGTCGCCGAGGCGTTGGCCAACATGGAGAAGCACAGTCGGGCCTCGCGCTGCAGTGTGGAGATCCACCCGCTCGGCGGTGTCGTCGTGGTGGCCGTCACCGACAACGGCGTGGGCGGCGCGGCGCTCTCTCGCGGTCACGGTCTGACCGGTCTGGCCGATCGGCTGGCCGGTGTCGACGGGACCCTGACGGTCACCTCGCCGGCCGGCGGCCCGACCCAGATCACCGCGACCATTCCAGCCGCGCTCGGGTAGGTTCGGCGGTCTTTCGGAGCAAAACCCACGTCAGACGTCGATTGCGGTGCAGAACTCGGGGAAGATCGACCACCATGCGCGTTCTGGTGGCCGACGACTCCGTCCTGCTTCGGGAAGGCCTGCTGCGGCTGCTGGACGAGGCCGGCCACACTGTGGTCGCGGCCGTCGGCGACGCACCGTCGCTCGTCGCGGCCGCCGCCGAACACCGTCCGGATGCCGCCATCGTGGACATCCGAATGCCGCCGACCATGAGCGACGACGGCCTCCGCGCCGCTGTCGAGGCCCGGCGCAACGACCCGCGGCTGACCGTGCTGCTGTTGTCGGCGTACGTGGAGAAGTCGTACGCCGAGGCCCTGCTTGCCGACGGCCGGGGCGGGGTGGGCTACCTGCTCAAGGACCGGGTCGCGTCGTTGGAGGTGCTCACCGACGCCCTGACCACGATCCGCGGCGGCGGCACGGTGCTGGACCCTGATGTGGTCGCCCAGCTGCTCGTCCAGCGGCGGGCCGACCCGCTCGACCGGCTCACGCCCCGCGAGCGCGACGTGCTGACTCTGATGGCCGAGGGTCGGAGCAACGCCGCCATCGCCGCGCGGCTGGTGGTCTCCCCGGGAGCCGTCGAGAAGCACATCGGCAACATCTTCGCCAAGATCGACCTGCCCGACGCGGGTAGCGACAACCGCCGGGTGCTCGCGGTCCTGGCCTGGCTCGAGCACCGCTGATTCGTTCGGCGTGAGTGGCCAGTCGAGGCGACGCAGCCGGTAACCTGTGCCAGCGGAGAGGTCCGCACCCCGGAAAGAGGAGCGCCGTTGTCCGGTCTGACCCCCGATCCTTCCGAGTCCGTCGACTCCGACGCCTCGATCCCGACGGACGCGACCCCGCCGGCGGTGATCGTGCTCGCGGCCGGTGGGGGCACCCGGATGAAGTCGGCCAGGTCCAAGCTGTTGCACGAGGTCGCGGGCCACACGCTGCTCAGCTATGCACTGGCGGCGGCCACCGAGATCGGTCCCGACGAGGTCGTCGTAGTGGTCGGCCACCAGCGCGACCAGGTGCAGGCCCACCTCGCCGAGATCGCTCCGCACGTCCGGACAGCGGTGCAGGAGCAGCAGCTCGGCACCGGGCACGCGGTCCAGTGCGGGCTGGCGGCGCTGGCCGACCTGCCCGCCCTGCCGAACGAGGTCGTCGTCACGTACGGCGACGTCCCCATGCTGACCAGCGAGACCCTCGCCGACCTGCTCGCCGACCATCGCGCTCAGCGCGCCGCCGTCACCGTTCTCACCGCCGTGGTCGCCGATCCGACGGGCTACGGCCGGGTGGTCCGCGACGCCGACGGCCGTGTCGCCCGGATCGTCGAGCACCGCGACGCCGACGACGAGATCCGGGCGATCACCGAGATCAACTCCGGCATCTACGTCTTCGACTCCGCTGTCCTGTCCGCCGGCCTCGGCCGGCTGACGTCCGACAACGACCAGGGTGAGCTCTATCTGACCGATGTGCTCGGGTACGCCCGCAGCACCGGCGGGTCGGTCGCGGCGCACCTGATCGAGGACGCCTGGCAGACCGAAGGCGTCAACGACCGGGTCCAGCTGTCGGCGATGAACACCGAGATGAACCGTCGGATCCTGCACGGCTGGATGAGGGCCGGGGTCACCATCCTCGACCTGGCCAGCACCTGGGTGCACTCCTCGGTCGACCTCGCCCCGGATGTGACGCTGCTGCCGGGCACCTCGCTGGAGGGTGCGACCTCGATCGGCGCCGGTGCGACCATCGGGCCGGAGGTCACCTTGAAAGACGTCGAGGTGGGGGAGGGCGCCACCGTGATCCGCACCCACGCCGAGCTGAGCGTGATCGGAGCGGGTGCCGAGGTCGGCCCGTACGCGCGGCTGCGCCCGGGCACCCGGCTCGGCGGCCAGGGCAAGATCGGCACCTTCGTGGAGACCAAGAACGCCAGGATCGCCGACGGGGCCAAGGTGCCGCACCAGACGTACGTCGGCGACGCGGAGATCGGCCGGGACGCCAACATCGGCGCCGGGGTGATCTTCGCCAACTACGACGGGGTGACGAAGTCCACCACAGTGGTCGGCGACTACAGTTTCGTCGGCAGCAACTCCGTCCTCAACGCACCCGTGACGATCAACTCGGGCGCGTACGTGGCCGCCGGGTCGGTGATCACCGGCGACGTCGGTCCGGGAGACCTCGGGGTCGCTCGTGGCCGGCAGCGCAACGTCCCTGGTTGGGTGCTGCGCAAGCGGGCCGGCACGAAGACCGCGGCCGCAGCGCAGAGGGCGCTGGACGCGGCAGCAGCGGCAGAGTCGGGCGGCGGGCCGACGGGTGAGGAAGCGGAACGTCGATGACGACCACGAGCATGCGACCAGCCACGACAGGAGCCCGGGTGAGCGGCGTCAAGAAACCCAACGACAAGCACCTGATGCTCTTCTCGGGCCGGGCCTATCCGGAGCTGGCCGACGAGATCGCCTCGCTGATGGGTGTGCAGCTGGTTCCCACCAGGGCGCTCAACTACGCCAACTCCGAGATCTACGTCCGGTTCGAGGAGTCGGTCCGAGGTTCGGACGCGTTCGTCATCCAGAGCCACGCCGCACCGGTGAACGAGTGGGTGATGGAGCAGCTGATCATGGTCGACGCCCTGAAGCGGGCCTCGGCCAAGCGGATCACGGTGGTCGCCCCGTTCTACCCGTACGCGCGTCAGGACAAGAAGCACCGCGGTCGCGAGCCGATCTCGGCCCGGCTGATCGCCGACCTGTTCAAGACCGCGGGCGCGAACCGGCTGATGTCGGTCGACCTGCACGCCGCGCAGATCCAGGGCTTCTTCGACGGTCCGGTCGACCACCTGTGGGCGCTGCCGGTGCTGGCGGACTACGTCACCGCCAAGTACGACACCGCGACCATGACCGTGGTCTCCCCGGATGCCGGTCGCGTCCGGCTGGCCGACATGTGGACCGACCGGCTCGGCAGCGCACTGGCGATCATCCACAAGCGCCGCGACCCCGACGTGGCCAACAAGGTGGCCGTGCACGAGGTCGTCGGTGAGGTCGAGGGCAAGGTGTGCCTGCTGGTCGACGACATGATCGACACCGCCGGCACGATCTGCCAGGCCGCCGAGGCGCTGATGTCCCGTGGTGCGGCGAAGGTGATCGCCGCCAGCACCCATCCGGTGCTGTCCGGTCCGGCGATCGAGCGGCTGCAGAAGTCGGCGTTCGAAGAGGTCATCGTGACCAACACGCTCCCGTTGCCACCCGAGCGACGGTTCGACAAGCTCACCGTACTGTCCATCGCCCCGCTCATCTCGCGCGCCATCCACGAGGTGTTCGAGGACGGCTCGGTGACCAGCCTCTTCGGCGGCCAGACCTAGATCTGCGCCTTTCCGAGGCGCAGCGCAAGCGCACCCACCGAACTAAGCCCGGTGACAGCGCAGGGAGACGTGCGTCAGCGGGCTCAGTCGTGACCACGCTCGCCGATCCGCGCCCTGAGCCTGTCGAAGGGCTGATCCGCGCGACCGGACACTCGGCAATGCCACCACGCGGCCTCTACGTAGTCGCTACTGAACTCTCTCGAAATCCGTTGACTTACCTCCCCAGGGGACTAACAGTAGATCGCAGATAGTCCATAAGGGACTAACTGGATCTAGGAGAGTAGCCGTGGACGTACGAGCGATGGCCGTGCTGGCCGGCAGCGCGTCGACCACGCTGTTCGTCGTCAGCTACCTGCCCATGCTGATCCGCGCGGTCCGCACCCGAGACCTGCGGTCCTACAGCCGATCGAGCCTCGTCATCGCCAACGTGGGCAACGTGGTCCAGGCCGGCTACGTGATCAGCCTGCCCGCGGGTCCGCTGTGGTTCCTGCACGGCTTCTACCTCGTGGCGAGCGCGCTGATGCTCGGGCTCCATCTCCGGCACGGCGCCCTAGCTGGCCAGGCCGACGAGAGCGTCGGACCCGGCACCGAAGCCCTGCCCACTCAGCCCGCTGCGACCCATCCCCGTCCCACCGTCAGGAGCATCTCATGACCATCACCAGCAGCGAGATCTCGGCGGCCCGGCTCTCCAGGCTGCGAGCCGCCGTTCGGGGCGCGGTGCTCACGCCGGCCGACCTCGGCTACGCGGCAGCCGTCCGCTCGTGGAACCTCAATGCGGCCCAGCACCCGTCCGTGGTCGTCGTACCCGTCGACGTCGACGACGTCCGTGCGGCAGTCCGCTGGGCCGGCGACGCCGGACTCGGCGTCGGGGTGCAGGCCACCGGGCACGGCACCGGCCAACCGAGCGACGGTGGGCTGCTGCTCAACACGTCGCGGCTGCAGCAGCTGCACCTGGACCCGGACCGGCTCCGCGCTGGAGTCGGTGCCGGCGTGCTGTGGCGGGACGTGGTGTCGAGGGCCGCCGGCCACGGGCTAGCCGGACTGCCCGGATCCAGTACGACGGTGGGCGTGGTCGGCTCCACCCTCGGCGGCGGCTTCGGCTGGCTCGGCCGGCGATTCGGGCTGGCGGCTCACTCGGTACGTGCCGCCGACCTCGTCACCGCGGATGGCCGGCTGCGGACGATCAGCCACCACCGACATGGCGATCTGTTCTGGGCGGTTCCCGGCGGTCTCAGCAGTCTCGGCGTCGTCACCCGACTCGAGCTCGCCCTGCAGCCGGTGCCGACGGTCTACGCCGGCAACCTCTACCACCGCCACGAACGGCTGCCCGAGCTGCTGCAGTTCTTCGCCGAGTGGAGCCGTACTGTTCCGGACGAGCTGACCGCCGCCATCACCGTCCGGCGGTTTCCGCCGGCGCCGTCGATCCCGGAGCCACTGCGAGGGCGGGTCCTGGTCTCCCTGCGTGGGGCGTACAGCGGCGACGTCCGGCGTGGCGCCCGGCTGATCGACCTTGCGCGAGCCGCGCTCGGCCCGGCCGAGCTGGACACGTTCAGCTCCCTGCCGACCGCACGGCTGGCCGAGGTGAGCGCCGATCCGATCGAACCGCTGCCGGCGCGCAGTCACCATGAGCTGCTCGCCGACCTGACGCCGGAGGCCGTGGGCGACCTGGTCGGAATGGCCGGGGCCGAGAGCGGCTGGCCGCTGGTGATGACCGAGGTGCGCCTGCTCGGGGGTGCGCTCGGTGGGCCGGCGGACGTCCTGCACCCGATGGCTCGCACCCGGGCCCGGTACAGCCTGAACGCGATCGGCGTCACACCGGGACTGGAGCAGTCCGCCACGGTCCGCGCTCACCTGGCCTCTGTGGCTCGGCGGATGGCTCCGCACGCCACCGGCGACACCTATCTCAACTTCCTCGACCTCGACGGCGCCACCCCAGACCGGGTGCGCGCCGCCTTCACCCCGACGGACCGCCACCGGCTGTCGGACCTGAAGAACCGCTACGACCCGGCCGACGTCTTCCGCTTCGGCCGCCGACTCACCACCCAGGAGAACTGATCATGCGCACTGTGCTCATCACCGCCGCCACCGGCACCGTCGGCCGCCGCCTCGTGCCGCAGCTCGCCCAGCAGGGAGCGACCGTCCGCATCCACGACCGATCGCAGCCGATCGAGCCGCAGCTGTCCGGCATCGACGCGGTCTTCCTCGCCTGCCCCAACCTGCCCGAACAGGTCGCGTACGAGTGCGGGGTGATCGACGCAGCCGCACGAGCCGGTGTTCGCCGACTGGTCAAGCTGTCCGCCCGCGGTGCCGCCTCGAATTCGTCGGTGGCCTTCTGGGACTGGCATGCCCGGATCGAGCAGCACCTGGCCGGCTCCGGGGTGCCGGCGGTGGTCCTGCGGCCGGGCTTCTCGATGGCCAACCTTCTCGGCTCCCTCGAGCTCGTCCGAACAGCCGGCATCCTGCCGCTGCCGGCCGGCGAGGCCAGGGTGGCCATGATCGACCCCAACGATGTGGCGACCGCAGCGACTGCGGCGCTCGACCAGGATCAAGCCCTCGGGACGTACGAGCTGACGGGTCCGGCCGCCATCGGCTTCGACGAGGTGGCCGCGGCACTCAGCCGCTCGGTCGGTCGCGAGGTGAGGTACGTGGATGTGCCCACCGAGGACGCGGTGGCCGGCATGGTCGCCGGCGGCGTCCCGGACTTCGCCGCGGTGCAGATCGGGAACGTGTTCGCGGCCCTGCGCGACGGGGCGCAGGCCCAGGTCACCGACGATCTCGAGCGGCTGACCGGCCGTTCGGGTGGGGGTCTGGGTGAGTTCCTGCGCAACGAGCTCGCCAGAGTCGCCTGAACCGCGTACGACGGCTCAGTCGCTCCGTTCGACCCGGCGTCGGGCGTGCTCGACCGTCTCCTGCAGGGCAGCCAGGTCGGGAGTCGCCGTCGCCGGATCCGCCGGCCAGTCGGCGACGATCGTCTCGGCCCAGGCGGCCCACCGGTCGAGCAGCTCCAGGTAGTCGTCCAGGAACCGGCTGGTCAGGACCAGGGTCGAGAGTCGTTCGGGGTGGGCACCGGCTCCGGCCAGATAGCGCGAGCCGATCTCGACATTGGGGCCGGACTTTTCGATTGCCCACCGGCGTAGGTCGGCCAGGGTCGCGCGGAGCTGGTCGGTGCTGCCGTTCTCGGCGTAGAACACCTTGAGCAGGTGCTCCGACTCGAAGACCGGGGGAGCCGCGTCGCGGGCCAGCCAGTCCGCCAGCGCCCGTCGCCCGGGTGGCGTGATGGCGTAGACGGTGCTGCGCCGGCGTCCGGTGGCACTGGCGGTGGCGGTCGCCAGACCGGCCGCCGCCAGCTTCTTGGGTTCCTCGTACAGCTTGCTGCGCGTCCGCGGCCAGAACCGGCTGAGGGTCTGGTCGACCTGCTTGGCCAGCTCGTAGGTCGTCCACGGCTTCACTGCGAGCAGCCCGAGGATCGCGTACGAGGTCGGAGTCAGTGTCCCGTTCGTCGACATCGGCTTCTCCTTGAACGCTCAGGGCTGTCCCTTGGGGACTATACGGCTCGGAGCACCCAACCAGGCCCGGTGACGCACTCCCTGTCGCGCTGACCCAGGGTCACGCATGACGTGCGGCGGCACTGGGAGAGGTGCGTCAGCAGGTCTGGAGCGCCGCCGTCTGGCACCCGCTGCCGCGATCGGCTAAGGTTGCCAGGTTGCCTGGGCGAGGGTCGATGTCGACCGTGATCGACGAGGTGGGATCGAACTCCTGGTCTGGGCACGGTTCACCGCCAGACATTCACTCAAGGAGTTGCGTTCGTGCCCGAGGTCAAGCTCACCGCCGAATTGCGTACCGAGTTCGGCAAGGGCGCTGCCCGCCGGATCCGCCGCGCCCACAAGGTCCCTGCCGTCCTCTACGGCCACGGTACGGATCCCATCCACATCACGCTGCCGGGTCACGAGACGCTGTTGGCCCTGCGCCAGGCCAACGCGCTGCTGTCGATCGACGTCAACGGCACCTCGCAGCTCGCGCTGCCCAAGCAGGTGCAGCGTGACCCGCTGAAGCACACCGTCGAGCACGTCGACCTGGTGCTGGTCCGCCGCGGCGAGAAGGTCACCGTCGACATCGGCATCGTCCTCGAGGGCGAGGCTGCTCCCGACACCCTGGTCGACGTCGTCGCCAACACCGTCTCGGTCGAGGCCGAGGCCACCCACATCCCGCAGCAGATCACCGTCTCGATCGAGGGACTTGCCGCCGGCACCCAGATCCTGGCCAGGGACCTGCAGCTGCCGGAGGGCTCGACCGTGCAGCTCGATCCCGAGGCGCTGGTCGTCAACATCACCAACGCCCCGACGACCGCCGAGGTCGAGGCCGAGCTGGCCGAGGCCGAAGCGGAGGCCGGTATCGAGCCGACCGTCGCCGAGGGCACGGAGGGCGCCGAGGGCGAGGCCACCGAGGGCGCCGAGGCGTCCGAGGAGTCCTGACCCGACGGTGTCAGGATGGCTTGTGGTCGGGCTCGGTAACCCGGGCATGACCTACGCCGGTCATCGGCACAACGTCGGCTACCTGGTCGCCGACGTGCTCGCCGCGCGGGTCGGCGCCAGGTTCAGCGCGCCGAGGGGCATGCGCGCCGAGGTCGCCGAAGGGCGTCTCGGTGCGATCGGGCCCGACTCGGTCAAGCTCGCGCTGATGAAGTCCCGTACGTACATGAACGACACCGGCGGTCCGGTCAGCAAGGTGCTGTCGTACTTCAGCCTCGCCGCCGAGCAGATGATCGTCGTCCACGACGAGCTGGACATCGACCCCGGTCAGATCCGAGTGAAGTTCGGCGGTGGCGACAACGGCCACAACGGCTTGAGGTCGATCCGTCGCTCGCTCGGCACCGGGGACTACTTCCGCGTCCGGGTCGGCATCGGTCGGCCGCCGGGTCGCCAGGAGCCGGCCGACTTTCTGCTGAGCAACTTCTCCGCCGCCGAGAGGAAGGAGCTGGGAGCAGAGGTCGAGCGTGCGGCCGACGCCGTCGAGTCGTTGGTCACCGT
>DASQLI010000191.1:0-5187 GCA_035630075.1 Microlunatus sp. | reverse complement strand
CGGGACGGCAACTGGATCAGCGAACGCCTCTTCTGCCCGCAGTGCTGCCACGGCGAACGCGCCTGGGGCCGACGCCCCGACGTCGGCTACTTCTGCACCGACCATCACCGCTGGATGCCCGACGCCCGCACCGCCCTGCTCCTCCCCCACCCCCGCACAGCAACAGCCGCTGGCGAAGCGGCACCGGTCGCGGACACCCACTCCCCCACTAGGCCCGACCTAACGGCGGCCGTGCACCGGGCCGAGCGAAGGTACCGGTCCGTGCTGTACCCGCGGGCCGAGTTCGTCGACGCCTACGCCATGCGGTTCGCCCTGACCCTGGCCGCTGTGCTGCTGACCGCAGACCAGTGGTCGCAGCCCGACACCCTGCCGGTCCTCTACAGTCGGCAGGTCGACGTCGCCTGCCAGCTCACCCAGGTCGACACCCTCACCGCGCTCGCCGACCCGGCCACACCCCACACCCACCGCGGACACGTCATCCGAACTATCGCCGAGACCGCCGCCGGCGCCCGACACCCCGCCACAGACACGCTCGACACTGCTCGTATCGACGGTTGGGTTGCCGAGAATCGGCTCTGGGTGTTGAGCGCCAGTCTGCAGTCGGTGATGCGGGGCGGGCGCCTCAGTCAGGACGTGGTCGCCGATCCCGACCACAACCTGCTCCGACACCTGATCTGGCCGCGTTGAGCCCGCGTGGGTCAGCGAACCGTCCGTCCCGGTACGTACGTCGGGGTGGGCACCGTCCGGGACCACGGGTGACCGTCCTCCGCGTGCAGGAGCTGCCACAGCAGCAGATTCCGCAGTGCGGCGGCGGCGACGTCGTCCTCTTGGAGCGCCATCGAGTACGTTCCCGGCGGCCCGGGCTGCGGCACCAGATCGGCCCGCCACACCCCACACACCCACCAACCGGTCCGTACCCGCTGCCCCTCGTCCACGATCGGGACCACCCCCACCAGATACTCCGCATCCTCCAGCCCACCGTTCGACGTCGTGAACTGCGGATGGATCAGGTCGCTTCGCAAGATCTTCTGGCGGATCCGCTCCGGGGCGAGCTCGTCGACGCCGGTGTCCCAGGCCCGCGTGTACGGGGCCGGAAGACACACCACCAGACACCGCAGATCCTCGGGCAACCGAACCGCATGTGCATCCAACAGACGCTGATAGGCCACGTCCACCAGCATCCGTACCGGTCCCACCCGGGGATCCGGCTGCCCGGTGACCAGCGACGTGAACACCCCCGCCACCACGACCGGCGAGTCGACCGGCACCAGCTCCACCACCGGCACACTCCCCAACTGCCGGATCAACCGGACACTCGCCGCCACATCGGGATGGCCCGCGCTATGCAGCCGCTCCGGCGACGCCAGATCCGCCGGACCCGTCGCCGCCGGCAGCTCCCGCACCGATCCCACGAAGAAGACCCGCCCCCTGGGATGCCCGAAAGGTTGATCGAGAGGATCAACCAGCATGAACAGCTCCGCGCCGTCGGGCCACCGCGGCAGGGGCACGCCCACCATCGGCGCCAGCCGTCTAGTCGTCGCCGTCCACCCAGGCCACCGCGAGCAGATCGTCGAGTCCCACACCGAACGCCTGAGACAGCTTCATCCACGTACGGAGCTCACCCTCGACCCGGCCATGCTCGATGTTCATCAGCGTCTGCCGAGTCAGCCCACTACGGTGCGCCAGCTCCTCCAACGTCCACCCCGCCCCAGCCCGCCGCGCCCGCAGAACCTCAGCCAAACGGCTCAGATCAGGCTCACGACGGGTCACGCCGCCAGTCGACCCACCCCAGCACCCCAGCGCAGCAAAAGCCCTTTTACATTTGGACAGGTTTCTCGACGGCCAGAGATCTCCGACAATGGCTCAAGCATCCGAGGGCCAAAGTCACGTCAGACGGTCGCAGCGCCTTAACTACGTCAACCCTGCTGACCAGTTCGGTGCGGAGTGCGTGCTGCGCTCAGCATCGCGACCGTGTGGCGCCTCGACTCCCCCGCTACATCCACCTGCCCGAACGCATTACTGCCGACGTCCACGCATGATCGGTTGACGTCCAGCGAAGGACCTCGACGAGATGCGCGTGTGGATGCGCTGCTGACCACATCTCATGCGATGCCCATAGCCGTCGAAACGTCCCCACCGCAGGCCCGATGACGACGGGGGGATCACTGATGTCGCACGACCCGATACCGGCCGCCCAACTCTGGTCTGAAATCGGCCAGCAACACCACCCTACGACAACTACTCGCCGACCTCGACGACGCTGACTGGAACCGGCCCTCGTTATGCGCAGAGTGGAACGTCCGCCAGGTTGCAGCACACCTGACCCTGCAGCAGGTCGGGCGGCCGTCATGATCACGATGATGGCGAGATCGCCTGCGGACCTGCTGCGCCAGGATGTGGATGCCATGATCAAACAGGCGGCAGACCGTCGGTCCACAGAGCTCACCACGGACGCGATGAACGCCGCCGTCGCCGCCATGATCGGGAGCCGGCGACACAACCTCGGCGTCACACACCTACAAGACCTTGATCGACATCTGCCTGCACCGCCACGACATGGCGATGCAGCTCGGACGCGGGCTGCCGCTGACCTCCACCGCCGGCGCGCGGTGGGGTGGGTGTGAGTTCCACCTCCGGTGCGGCACTGGGCAGAGGAGTGACCACCGCTTAGGGTGTAGAGGAGCCGCACATCTCGGCGCCAGCGCCGAGCCCCTCGTCGATCATGGAGTCGTTCCCGCCTCATGGATGAGCACCCCGTCGCACCGCGGCGTCATCGCCACCTTATCGGCGCGTCGATCTTCGGGATCATCGCCCTGGTCCTGGTCGCCCTCTGGCTTTCTCCGTTGCGGGTCGATGCCGCCCCGGTGGCGGTCAACCCGATGGCGGCGGCCGGCGACTTCACCGTGAAGACCGAAGGCGACGCTACATTCGACGGCGTCGAGGTCGAGGGATCGCTGGCTATCGGCGGCGACTACACGTTCGTGGGCGGGCTGCCGATCATCCACAGCTCCGGCCTGACGCCATCGAGCTACGGGATCCCGGTCATCGATGACGATCGCACCCGACTGCTCGTGCGCGGAACCTTCGACAACGCGGCCTCCACAGGGGTTTCCGAGGTGAGCTCGCGTGACGACACCGGGCCGGGCAGCGACGACCATCTCGGCTACGTCAAGATCGGGCAAGTGGGCGACTTGCAGGTGTCGGCCAGGGGTGACAACTACGTGTGGATCGCCGACGGTCCGAGCGGCTCCGAACCAGGCATCTCCAACCCGAACCAGCCGTTCGCCGCTGACCCGACCCCCGCCGAGGGCTCCCGGGTGCAACTCAGCGAGACGGGGTGGGACGACTACTTCGACAACCTCGACAACAGCGACGACGTCACCAGCTGTCTGACCGAGCTTGAGCAGAACACGTCGATCGAGGAAGGCAGCGACGCGAACCAGGTCGAGATCCCGATTACCGAAGGTGTCACCAACGTGCTCGAGGTGACACCAGACTCAGAGCTCTTCGACGCTCAGTCGGTGGTCCTCGCCGGTGCCCAGCTCGGCCCGGAAACGACGCTGGTGATCAAGGTGGTCGATGCTGGCGGGGAGACGCTCACCGTGCCGCGCTTCGAGGCGGCGAACAACACGAGCGCCGCCAGCCCGAACACGGTTGCGCCCTACCTGCTGTGGGACCTCAGCGCCAATGCGGGATCGTCGGTCGAGCTCACCGGGGGAAAGATCAGCGGCTCGGTCTATGCCCCGGGAGTCGACCTGACCTTGAGTCAGTCGAGCCCCTTCGAAGGAACGATCATCTCCGACACGCTGCTCACGAGTGAGAGCAGTGGTGAGCTCCACCACTACCGGTTCTCGGGCACCATCCAGTGTGAGGAGCCGACCCCGACTCCGACCCCGACCCCGACTCCGACCCCTACGCCGACCCCGACTCCCACGCCGACCCCGACTCCCCCGCCGACCCCGACCCCCACGCCGTCGGAGTCAGCGACCACCCCATCGGAATCGGCGACGTCGCCAGAGACGACTGCGCCGACCGCGACCGACTCCACGACGAACGGGACGATGAGTGGCGGCGGGCCCCTGGCCAGCACCGGTGCTCAGGCCGGGCTGGTACCCCTGCTCATCGGTGGTCTCTGCATGCTGGCCGCAGGCGCCGCAATGCTGTGGAGCCGCCGGGGCAGCCGCGAGTGAGAATCGGGCAGCCAACTCGGCAGCGCGCGGATCCGCAGCAGACCACCGATCGCGGCGAGCTCGATCGGACTAGGGGCGGGTCTGGCAAAGGTTCCGGGTGGGGTTCGGGTTGTGATAGCCGGGTGCATGATCGTCGTGCCCTGACCGATGAGCAGTGGGCTCGGCTGGAACCGTTTCTGCCGGTGGAGCGCACCCGTTGTCAGCGCCGGCCCTGGACGCCGCATCGGCGGGTGGTGAACGCGATCCTGTGGCGGACCCGCACCGGGGTGCCGTGGCGGGATCGCCCGGCGGCCTACGGATCCAGGCACGACAACGACCGAGTCAAATCATGGGGTTCGACAACGGCTGGTTAAACGTCGCGTGTGAGACGCCGGAACCGGGCCAGCTGCTGTGCGTAGGTCGGTCATCTTGTGGAGCATGCCCGCTGTGATGTAACGCGCCGCGCCCGTTGCGGCAGGATGGGGTCACTGGATCCAGAACGTCCAACACCGGAGGTGGTCGGCATGTCTGTCGAGAAGACGCAGCGGACGCTAGTGGTGTGTCGGTGAAATAACATGGCTTTTCCCGGTATCCTGAGGTGATGCCTCGACCTCCTGCGCCCGCCCTGGAAGTCTCCCCAGAACAGCGTGACGAGCTGCTGCGAATGTCGCGGTCGACCAGTCGACCGCATCGGGTCGTGGTCCAGGCGAAGGCGTTGTTGCTCGCAGCGGACGGACTCGCGAACGCCGAGATCGCGCGACGGTGCGAGGTCGATGCCGACGCGGTACGGCGATGGCGGTCGCGTTTCACCGCTGAGGGCCCAACCAAGGTTGGTGTCATCGCCAAAGGGCGCGGACGTAAGCCCTCGCTCCCGCCGGGGACGGTGGAGGAGGTGCTGCGCCTGACCCACAAGGAACGACCGGCCGACGGCTCGACGCACTGGTCAACCCGGACGATGGCCGCACGAGTGGGTGTCGGCAAGGACGCGGTCGCGAAGATCTGGGCCGATCACAACCTC
>DASQLI010000190.1:0-7829 GCA_035630075.1 Microlunatus sp. | reverse complement strand
CGATCGAGGATCGCGTGCGAGGTGGCCTCGTCCGCCTTGGGCCCGAAGTGCATGGTGCCCAGGCAGATCCTGCTCACCATCAGGTTCGACCGACCCAGCCGGGTGTACTCCATCGTCGCCTCCGCGTTTCGCTCAGTTGATTCCTTCAGACCCAGCGGACCAGCCTAATGGGGACCGCGTCCTGAGCCTGTCGAAGGACCGTGACCTGAACGACCAACCCTTCGACAAGCTCAGAGCGCGGGGGACGTGTCCTGAGCCTGTCGAAGGACCGTGTCCTGAGCCTGTCGAAGGACGGCTCGGTATCCCTCCCTCGTCCGCCTTGCGTGTCGACGCGGAGCGTCGCCCTGCGACGACATGCACGCACCTGGACACCGGGCACCCACGACGAGCCTCGGCCGCAATCACAAGTGATCTCGAGCTGGCGCCTGCAGCGGGGCAACCCACGCCTCGGCGATCTGAGCTGCCGTCCGAGAGTCATTCCCGACTCGAAGATCAGCCCTGACGGACTCATCGTCGAGGCAGGCGAGCTGCTGCTCGGCGCCGGCGCGACAGCCGTCCAGGTCGGCGAGGTCGCCTGCCCGACCGCGCGAGCGCATCCGGTCGATGATCATCTCGACCGGCGGCGCGAGGACGATCGTGGCGTGCACGACGCCGGCGGCCTCGAGAGCAGCACGGTACGCGGACAACGCGTTCGGCGGTCGCTTGTACAGGATGAACTCGACCACCACCCCGGGCGAGCTCCGTTGGGCTGCGCGGAGGTCACGCACGACCTCGGCCTGGACGACGGCCTCCTGCTCCTCAGTGCGCAGACCGGACCAACCGTGTCGGGCCCAGTAGTCGTCCTCCGAGAACAGCTGCCATCCCGCCAGCCGCTCGGCGAGCTCGGCAGCCAGGGTCGACTTGCCACTCCCGGCCGGGCCGGTGACCAGCACCGCTTCGACCGGCCGTCTCGTGCCGCCGTCAGAACGCATGCCGGCGTCGCAGTACTCGCGGCCGGCCGTCGGGATCGTGCACGGCGCGAAACAACGGGCCGGCCCAAGCTCGGGTGAGGGGCGATGGGTGAAACCGGTGGAGCGGACGCAAGCGGCCGGGCGGCCGCTCGCCACGGCGTCCTCCGTCGTGCCAGGCCTGCAGGGCCGCGGCCGAGGCGCCGAAGGCGTCGAACATGGCGTGTCCGTCGACGCAGTCGGCCATCACCTCGAGCAGCAGCCGGTCGTCGAGCGTCTCCGGCGTCCGGCCGGGCTCGAGCGCGGAGATGTCGCCGGGATACTCGTCGGGTCCGAGGCGACGGTCGAGGTGCTCCGCGGCCAGAGCCAGCCGGAGCCGCCGGGCGTAAGCGCTGTGGTCGCCGCCGGAGGTGTCGAGCACCACGGCGGACAGCTCCGAGTCATGGGTCCAGGACCGTCGGTTGAAGTTGTCGGACCCGATGGTCGCCCACCAGTCGTCGATGACACAGACCTTGGCGTGCACGTACACCGGCAGGCCAGCGTGGTTCTCGATGCCGTAGAAGGCCACCCGCTCGCCGCCGGCCTCCACGAGCTGGCGTACGGCATCGTGCCGGCCGAGCTCCTGGGGGATTCGGGACAGCGGTCCCGACTGGTCGGGCAGATGCGGGAGCACCGTGATCAGTCGGAGCTCGGGTCTGGCTCGGAGGGCATCGGCGAAGGTCGCGGCGATCTCGGTCGACCACAGGTACTGGTCCTCGACGTAGATGAGCCGCTCTGCGCGACTGATCGCCTTGGCGTATCCGCGGGCCACACTCCGCTCGCCGCCGCGAGCGTACGGGTAGTCGCGTCCACGTCGCAGGTTCGGGTAGGTGCGTAACAGCTGGACGACGTGGGTGCCACCGGGCACCGGTGCCGGCGGCGGGCTCTGCTGGGGCAGCGGGTCGGGCGTCAGGTCGTTGCCGCCCAGTCGGTCACGCAGCCGGCGCAGCGGGCTGCGGCTCAACGGTGTCGGATCGTCCCAGCGTTCCCGGAAGACGGTCTCGACGTCGTGGACCGCCGGGCCGGAGATCGCGGCCTGGATGTCGTGCCAGGCCGGGTGCTCGCCGTACGCAGCGGCCATCGACTGGGGCTGCGGGTCGCCGTGGTGCCGCGCGTCATCGCGTCGGGAGTGGCAGAGGTCGATGCCACCGACGAAGGCGATGTCGCGTTCGGGACGGTTCCGGTAGCGGATGACCACGAGCTTCTGGTGGTGGGAGCCGCCGGTGCGGACCCGCATGTCGAGCAGCGCCTCCGCGCCGGTGGACTGCAGCTGCTCGCCGGTCTGCCGGTTCTCTGCACCCGAGAAGGACAGCTTGTCCCAGTGCGACCGCCAGATCAGGCCACGGACGTCGACGCCGCGCCGGTCAGCGTCGCCGAGCAACCGGACCATGGTCGACTCCGGGTCGTCGGTGAGCTGCTCGTCCGGATCACCGCGCCAGTCTGTGAACAAGATCAGATCGCCGGCCCTGGTCTCTTCGATGGCTTCGACCAGCTCGGCGAAGTAGGTGGCGCCGTGCACCAGCGGTCGGACGTGGTTGCCGACCGACCAGGCCTGGTCACCCGGGTGGACGTCGTCGATGACGGTCTGCTCGTTCGCCCGCTCTCGCTTCGTCAACAACCAGTCCGACCACCAGGGATCGGTGTCAGGGGCCGCCGCGCGGTCATCCTGCGCGGGTCGCTGGGGCACCGGCCCACTGTAGAGCCGACCGTCGGGACCGTGCGGGGTAGGTTGGCCGCCATGAGCGTGCTCACCGCCGACGCGTTGATCTCCGCCCTCCCTGCTGGTGTCGTCGTCACCGACCCGGCCACCGTGGAGAACTACCGCTGGGACTGGTCCCGCGATCCGGGAGCCGGTACGCCGCTGGCGGTCGTCCGGCCCACGGACGCGGCCCAGGTGCAGACCGTGGTCCGCTGGTGCGCCGAGAACCGGGTGCCGATCACCCCCCGGGGAGCCGGCACCAGCCTGTCGGGCGGGTCGAGTGCGGTGGACGGCGGGATCGTGCTGTCGATGGAGCGGATGCGGGCCATCGAGATCGACACCACCACCAGGGTCGCGGTCGTGGAGCCGGGCGCCTTCAACGCCGAGGTGAAGGCCGCGGCGGCCGAGCAGGGTCTGTGGTATCCCCCGGATCCGTCGTCGTACGAGATCTGCTCCATCGGCGGCAACATCGCCACCAACGCCGGGGGTCTGTGCTGCGTCAAGTACGGGGTGACGACCGACTACGTGCTCGGCCTGGACGTGGTGCTGGCCGACGGCGAGCTGATCAGCCTCGGCGGCAAGCGGATCAAGGACGTCGCCGGCCTGTCGCTGCTCAAGCTGTTCGTCGGCTCGGAGGGAACGCTGGGCATCATCACCCGGGCCATTCTGCGACTGGTGCCCGCGCAGCCGCCGAAGGCGACGTTGGTCGCCGCCTTCGCTGATCCGGAGGCGGCCGCCCGTGCCGTCGTCGAGCTCGGCCTGGTCGCTCGTCCGTCGATGGTCGAGCTGATGGACAACGCCTCGATCAACATCGTCGAGGACGCCCTGAAGATGGGCCTCGACCGCACGGCAGGGGCGCTGCTGCTCATCCAGTCCGACGCTCCAGGAGCGGCGTGCTCGGCGGAGATCGAGCTGGCCGAGGCGGCGTGCGTCAAGCAGGGCGCGACCGAGTGCTTCTCCACCGACGACGCCGACGAGGGCGAGCTGTTCGTCGAGGCGCGACGAGCCTTCTTCCCGGCGCTGGAGGGTCGAGGCGCGCTGCTGCTGGAGGATGTCGGAGCACCGGTCCCCCAGCTGCCCGCCCTGCTGGCCGGCGTGGCCGCGATCGCCGCTCGACACGAGGTGCAGATCCCCGTGGTCGCCCACGCCGGAGACGGAAACACCCATCCGACCATCGTGTTTGACCCGACCGACGAGGCTGCCCAGGCCCGGGCCGCACTGGCGTTCACCGAGATCATGGAGCTGGCGCTGTCTCTGGGGGGCACCATCACCGGGGAGCACGGGATCGGCCGGCTCAAGAAGGAGCTGTTGCCCACCCAGCTGGGACCGCGGGTGACCCGGCTGACCCGGGACGTCAAGCAGCTCTTCGACCCGGGCAACATCCTGAATCCGGGGGCGATCCTGTAGGGCGGTGGTGGAGCGAACTACGAGCCGCTACTTGCGGTTGACCACCACAGTCGCTGCGGCCAGGTCCTGCAGCCCTCGCCGGTCCGGGCCGATGACCAGTGGCGGCAACGCGAGGCAGATCAGCGCCTGCCGCAGCAGTGCGCGCGGGAAGCCGACCGGCTCGGTGTCCAGCCGGACCACGGCGATCCGGCAGATCAGCTGGCCGAAGCTGCCGCTGGCCACCGTGACCAAGAGGGTCGACTCGACCAAGAACACCGCGAGCGTCATCCAGGCCTGCCAACCGCTGCCGGTCACCACCGCTGTGCCGAACAGCCCCACCGACACGGCCATCGAGGCGGCCCAGTCCACGATCAGCGCGGCCACCCGGGACCGCCACGGCGCCAACGACCCCCGGCCCTGCTCCGGCAGCCCGAGCCGCTGCCCCGGAAAGCTCTCGGCGGCGGAGGCGTTCGCGGACACGCGTTGCAGGCTACCTGCGGCTTCGTAGGGATCTCCGATCCGGACGGTCGGTGCGGCACACGGGCGACATGCGAACGGAACAGGACGGACACATGGCAGCCGTAGCGTCCAACCACGGAGCCCGTGCCGATCGACGCGCGCTCAGAATCCAGCCGATCAGCACAGTTCGCTAGGAGACCGCATGAGTGGAAGCGCCCCACGTCGCCAGGCCGTCGAGGCCGTCACCAGCTTCGCCATCCCGGACAAGGACTTCACCGAGCCCCTCGGTGGTCTGTTCGGCAAGAACGTCTTCGGTCCGGCCGCCATGCGCTCCCGGTTGCCCAAGCAGGTCTACAACTCGGTGCTCGCCACCATCGAGAAGGGCGCCCCGCTCGACCCCTCGATCGCCGACTCGGTCGCCTCGGCGATGCGAGACTGGGCGCTGGAGAACGGCGCCTCGCACTACGCGCACGTCTTCTACCCGTTGACCGGGCTGACCGCGGAGAAGCACGACTCGTTCCTGGAGCCGGACGCCAACGGCAGCTCGCTGGCGCAGTTCACCGGCAAGACGCTGATCCAGGGTGAGCCGGACGGCTCCAGCTTCCCCAACGGCGGGATCCGCAGCACCTTCGAAGCCCGCGGCTACACCGGCTGGGACGTGACCAGCCCGGCGTACATCCTGGAGAACCCGAACGGGAACACCCTGTGCATCCCGACGATCTTCATCTCCTGGACCGGCGAGGCGCTGGACAAGAAGACGCCGCTGCTGCGCTCCCAGCAGGCGATGAGCGCTCAGGCCGCTCGGGTGCTGAAGCTGTTCGGCCACACCGACATCGACACCGTGGTCTCCTTCGCCGGTGCGGAGCAGGAGTACTTCTTGATCGACCGGCACTTCTACTTCTCCCGCCCCGACCTGATGGCCGCCGGCCGGACCCTGTTCGGCGCCAAGCCGTCCAAGGGACAGGAGTTCGATGATCACTACTTCGGCGCCATCCCGGAGCGGGTGCTGGCGTACATGATCGAGGTCGACCGCGAGCTGTTCAAGCAGGGCATCCTGGCCAAGACCCGGCACAACGAGGTCGCGCCCGGTCAGTTCGAGATCGCGCCGCTGTTCGAGAAGGCCAACTTGGCCCATGATCACCAGCAGCTGATGATGACCACCCTGAAGAAGGTGGCCGAGCGCTACGACATGACCTGCCTGCTGCACGAGAAGCCGTTCGCCGGTGTCAACGGCTCGGGCAAGCATGTGAACTTCTCGATCGGCAACGCCAACCAGGGCAACCTGCTGAACCCGGGCGACACCCCGCACGAGAATGCGCAGTTCCTGGTCTTCTGTGCCGCAATCATCCGCGGCGTGCACAAGTTCGGCGGCCTGCTCCGCGCCGTGGTCGCCTCGGCCAGCAACGACTTCCGGCTCGGGGCCAACGAGGCACCGCCGGCGATCATCTCGATCTTCCTCGGTGATCAGCTGATGGACGTGTACGACCAGATCGCCAAGGGCGGCGCCACCGGCTCCAAGGAGTCCGGCACCCTGGAGGTCGGCGTGGACACGCTGCCCAAGCTCAAGGCGGATCCGGGCGATCGCAACCGGACCAGCCCGTTCGCCTTCACCGGCAACCGCTTCGAGTTCCGGGCGCCCGGGTCGGGCCAGTCGATCTCCGGTCCGATGGTGGCGATCAATGCGATCCTGGCCGACTCGCTGGACTTCATCGCCACTGAGCTGGAGACAGCCGTGGGCGAGGGCGCCGACTTCAACGAGGCGGTGCAGAAGCTGCTGGAAGGGATCATCATCGAGCACGGCGCGGCGATCTTCAACGGCGACGGCTACTCCCAGGCCTGGCAGGAAGAGGCCGCCCAGCGCGGCTTGAAGAACCTGCGGACCACGGTCGACGCGCTGCCCGAGCTGGCCGATCCGGCGGTGGTGGAGATGCTCGCCAAGTACGGGGTGTTGAGCAACCGGGAGCTGGCCAGCCGGCTCGAGGTCTACCTGGAGCAGTACATCCTGAGCGTCACCGTGGAGGCCAAGGAGACCGCCGAGCTGGCCAACACCAAGATCCTGCCGGCTGCCCTGCGCTACGCGGGCGAGCTGGCCGGGATCGCGGCCAACCTCAAGACGGTCGGGGTGCCGGCCGACACCGGCTCGCTGGAGACCATCACCGGTCTGATCGGCCAGCTGACCGCCGGGATCGCCACGCTGGAGGCGGCGCTGGCCCACGAGGGTGGCGAGACGTCGATGGATCACGCCACGTACGCCAAGGACTCGCTGGTCCCGGCCATGGCTGCGGTGCGCGAGGCCGCCGATGCGCTGGAGGGTGTGGTGGCCGACGACCTGTGGCCGCTGCCCACGTACCAGGAGATGCTCTACATCCTGTGATGGACTGGTCAGCGACGTCGAGTTCCGGGCGGTCACCGCGTCGGAAGAACCGCCCGTGTCACATCCGCGAAACACGGGCGCAACTCCGCGGAAACGGGTAGTCCGTATCTTCGCGACGTACCGGGGGCGATAATGTCGCGCTCGTCCAGCCCAACCGTGTCCTGACCGGCACGATCCGAAACTCGCGTGCCCCGCGTACGCATCAGCAAGCGGAGGTTCCATGTTCCAAAGCGCCGACGAGCTGTTGGCCTACATCAAGGACGAGGGTGTCGAGATCGTCGACGTCCGGTTCTGCGACCTGCCCGGCATCATGCAGCACTTCACCGTGCCGGCCGGTTCCTTCGACATGAGCGTCTTCGAGGACGGCCTCGCGTTCGACGGGTCCTCGATCCGTGGCTTCCAGAAGATCCACGAATCGGACATGGCCCTGCTGCCCGATCCGACCACGGCGTACCTCGACCCGTTCCGCGCCGCGAAGACGCTCTGCCTCAACTTCTTCGTGCACGACCCGCTGACCAAGGAGCCCTACAGCCGCGATCCCCGCAACATCGCGCGCAAGGCGGAGAGCTACCTGGCCTCCACCGGCATCGGTGACACCGCGTTCTTCGCTCCCGAGGCCGAGTTCTACGTCTTCGACGACGTGCGGTTCGAGACGAAGCAGAACACCGGCTTCTACGCGATCGACTCCGTAGCCGGCGCCTGGAACACCGGCCGGGTGGAGGAGGGCGGCAACCGGGGCTACAAGGTGAAGTACAAGGGCGGCTACTTCCCGGTGCCGCCGGTGGACCACTTCGCCGACCTGCGCGACGTGATGACGCTGAACCTGGAGGCGTCCGGGCTGACCGTCGAGCGGTCGCACCACGAGGTCGGCACCGCCGGCCAGGCCGAGATCAACTACCGGTTCAACACCATGCTGAGCGCCGGC
>DASQLI010000189.1:0-22133 GCA_035630075.1 Microlunatus sp. | reverse complement strand
CTCCCCGAGCACCAGCTTGCCCAGGTTGACCGGGTGCAGCCCGTCGGCGTCCTTGACCGGATCGATCAGGCCCAGAGCCCGGTTCTCGTCCAGATCGCCGGGCAGCGGCAGCTGCACGATGTAGCCGGTACAGGCCGGGTCGGCGTTCAGCCGGGCGATCTCGGCCTCCAGCTCCTCCGCACCCACCGAGGCGGGCAGCTCGACCTGGATCGAGGCGATCCCCACCTGCGCGCAGTCGCGGTGCTTGCCCGCCACATAGGCCTTGCTGCCCGGGTCTTCACCGACCAGCACCGTCCCGAGGCCGGGGGTGATACCCCGCGCTGCAAGCGCCGTCACCCGTTCGGTCAGGTCGGTCTTGATGGTGGCGGCGAGGGCTTTGCCGTCCAGGATCTGTGCGCTCATGTGGGGAGTTCGCTTCCGTACGGGGTGTCAGTGGTAGAAGTGCCGGGCGCCGGTCAGGTACATCGTCACCCCGGCGGCCTTCGCCGCCTCGATCACCTCGGCGTCGCGCACCGAGCCGCCGGGCTGCACGATGGCCGCGATACCCGCGTCGAGCAGGATCTGCGGGCCGTCGGCGAACGGGAAGAACGCGTCCGAGGCCGCGACCGAGCCGGCCGCCCGATCCCCGGCCCGCTCCACGGCGAGCCGGCAGGAGTCGACCCGGTTGACCTGGCCCATCCCGACCCCGATCGACGCCCCGTCCCTCGCCAGCAGGATGGCGTTGGACCTGACCGCCCGGCAGGCCTGCCAGGCGAACTCGAGGTCCGCCAGCACCGACTCCGACGCCGGATCGCCGGAGACCAGCTCCCAGCCGGCGGCGGAGTCGTGCCCGGCGTCGACGGTGTCGACCGACTGCATCAGCAGCCCGCCGGAGATGCCCCGGGTCTCGATCCCACCGCGCCGGGCCGGCTCGACGACCAGGATCCGGATGTTCTTCTTGGCCTGCAGCACCTCGACCGCACCGTCGTCGTACGCCGGCGCCGCGATCACCTCGGTGAAGACCTCGGCGACCTGCCGGGCCATGGCCACGCTGACCGGACGGTTGGTCGCTATCACGCCGCCGAACGCGGACACCGGGTCGCAGGCGTGTGCCTTGGCATGGGCATCGGCGATGTCACTCCCGGTCGCGATGCCGCACGGGTTGGCGTGCTTGATGATCGCCACCGTAGGCGCGTCGAAGTCGTACGCAGCCCGGCGGGCGGCGTCGGTGTCGACGTAGTTGTTGTAGGACATCTCCTTGCCGTGCAGCTGCTGGGCGGTCGCCAGACCGCCGGGGAAGGCGCCGTCGACGTAGAGGGCGGCCCGCTGGTGCGGGTTCTCGCCGTAGCGCAGCACCGCCGCCTTGTCCCAGGTCGCCCCGACCCACGCCGGGAACCCGGTTCCGCTGCTGGTGTCGGTGACGACGTTGCCCATCCAGGACGCGACGGCG
Source organism: Microlunatus sp. (assembly GCA_035630075.1). GTDB lineage: Bacteria > Actinomycetota > Actinomycetes > Propionibacteriales > Propionibacteriaceae > Microlunatus. Next base: position 20,704 of record DASQLI010000189.1, on the reverse strand, counting down.
ACGTCGTACGTCGCGGTGTGCACGAACGCGGCCGCGGCCAGCGCCTGCCGCTCGGCCCGCGTGAAGCCGCCGTGGGCCATAGCCGCCTGCAGCTGCCCGTACTGGTCGGGCGAGGTGACCACCGCCACGGACGCGTGGTTCTTGGCCGCACCGCGGACCATCGACGGTCCGCCGATGTCGATCTGCTCGATCGTCTCCTCCTGACCGGCGCCGGCCATCACGGTGTCGACGAACGGGTAGAGGTTGGACACCAGCAGGTCGAACGGGGCGATGCCGAGCTCGTCGAGCTGGGCCCGGTGTGACTCGAGTCGGAGGTCGGCGAGCAGTCCCGCGTGCACGAACGGGTGCAGGGTCTTGACGCGTCCGTCGAGGCACTCGGGGAACCCGGTCAGCTGCTCCACCTGGGTGACCGGCACCCCGGCCTCCGCCAGGGTGCGGGCGGTCGACCCGGTGGAGACGATCTCCACGCCCGAGCCGGCCAAGGCCAGCCCGATCTCGGCCAGCCCGGTCTTGTCGTAGACCGATACCAGCGCCCGCTTGATGGGCCGGCGGTCGTTCTCAGTCGCGCTCATGACGTCCTGTCTGTCTGGTTCTGCTCTGCCGTGGTGGGGTCGGGGGCGGGCTGGGTCGGGTTCTCGATCAGGTCCACCGCACCCGGCGTCCGTCGAGTCGCCAACGGCGAGTGGCCAGCCGGTGGGTGGTCTCCACCAGCAGCCTCCGTTCCTCGACCTTGATCCGCTCGTGCAGGGTCTCCACGGTGTCGTCGTCGAGAACCGGCACGGCGGCCTGGTCGAGGATGGCGCCGGTGTCGACGCCGGAGTCTATGAGGAAGATCGTCGCCCCGGTCACCTTCACTCCGTACGCGAGCGCGTCCCGTGGACCGTGCATGCCGGGGAAGGACGGCAGCAGCGCCGGGTGGGTGTTGATCATCCGACCACCGAACCGATCGAGGAACGCCTGCCCGACGAGCTTCATGAAGCCGGCGCTGATCACCAGATCCGGCTCGTATGCGGCGACCCGCTCGGTCAGACCGGAGTCCCAGGCGGCCCGATCGTCCTCTTTCGCGTAGGGGTGGACGAAGGTCGGCACGTCGAAGGCGGCCGCACGTTCCAGCCCGGCGATCCCGCCGCGGTCGGCGCCCACGGCGACCACCTGTGCGCCGTACGCGGGATCGGCACTCGCCTCGAGCAAGGCCTGCAGCAGCGTGCCGGAGCCGGAGATGAGCACCACCAGTCGCGCGGGCTGGCTGGTCGCGGAGGGCACGGGCGTCACCCTACCGAGGGAGCCCGGCCTTTCCGGCGGCCGACCACGGCGGTCTGCTCGGCCGGATCGTCGAGGGTCACTGTCTCCTCGTCGGCCCCGTCATCTCCGGTCGCCTCATCTACGACCCCCGGATCCGTGATCTTTCCGGGGTCGACGACGGCCACCGGTCGCTGCCGTCGCGGACGACGGGTCCACAGACCGAGCAGCAACCCGCAAATTGCTCCCGACAGCCCCATGGTGGAGGTGGCCATCACCAGCACCGGGAGGAGCTCGGGACCGAGACCGGACAGCAGTTCGGAGCCCAGGTCGCCGCTGGTCAACCAGGCGACCCCGGTGAACACGCCCCCGGCCAGCGCCCCGGCCAGTCCTCCGACCAGGGTGGTCTCGTCGAACCTCGCCGACGGTCGGGCCAGCACGACCAGCGTGGCCGCCACGGCACCAGCCGCGACACCCAGCGCCAGCCACCACAGGTGCGACACCCCGCCGGGTCCGACGTCGGGCACCGCAGCCAGCAGCGGGATCGACGGCAGTGCCCCCAGCTCGGTGGCGGCGGGCGAGACGATCGAGGACCCGCCGAGGGTGAAGCCGGGACCGAGGGCGTAGCACGCGGACCACACGATGGCGTTCGGGGCGTACGCGAGCTGAGCCAGCAGCAGGGCGACGTTGCCGACGATGCCGGCATCGAGTGTCGCCAGCAGTCTCGTGATCCGGTCGAGGTTGACGGCCAGACCGGTGGCGAGGACCGCCGCGCCGCCGGCGACCATCAGCAGCACCGCCGCCGCGACTGCTCGCGGCACCGCCCGGGACCAGGCCGGCCACGCGTCCATCGGCCAGCTGTCCCGAGCCTGGCAGCAGCCCCAGGCGGCGGCCGCCGCCACTACCACCAGCATCACCGTGCCCGACCTCAGCGCCGGCCACGGACCACCCACGACGAGGGCGACGGCGACCAGCGGCACCAGATAGCTCAGCGTGGTGACGATGCACACCATCGGCGTGACCGTCGGTGAGTTCGGGTCGCCGTGCTTGGCCGCGTACCCGGCAGTCCGGGCGACCAGCCAGGCCACCAGCAAGGTGATGCCCCAGGGGATCAGCGTGACCGAGGCAGAGCCGATGGACGCGCCGCCCCCGTTGGACAGCAGCCACAGCTGGGTGCCGGCGGCGATGGCCTGGCCGAGGGTGCCCGGTTCGGCCGCGAGCCAGCCGGCAACCACCACGCCCGTCACCAGCACCCAGCCGCAGACGACGCTGAGCAGGCCCGCCCCCGCAGCCAGCGCCAGCCAGGCCGCCGTCGGCAGCTCGGGCCGAGCCTCGGCGCCGAACACGACGGTCGGCTCGGTCGCGGCGAGATCGATGTCACCGCGCAGCCGGTGGGGTGATGAGTCACCCCGAAGCCGGTGCGGTGATGATTCGCCGCGGTTCCGGCGCGGTGACAGCAGGGAAGCCATAGCGCTCCCCATGCTCGCCCAGAGGTATTCGTCCCTCGGTCGGGACACGCCAACGCCGGGTAAAGTCGTCGTGTTTGTGCCACGCACGCCGTCCCGGGACATCGCCCGCTGCACCGGCGGCGCGACGATCACCGAGCAGGAGACGGTCCGAAGAACATGTCCGAGGAGGAGCCCGAGGCGTACCGACCTCGCCGCGTCTGGCGCGAGGATCAGGCGCCAGCAGACCCCGAGTCGACCCCTTCCGCTGACCCAGATCCGGAAGCCGATCAGGATCGAAGCGCTGGCCCGGATTCGAGCGCTGATCGAGATCCGGGCGCCGATCGCGCTCCCGAGGCGGCCCAGGATCCGACGGCCGACCAGGACCCGGCGGCGGAGCCGAAGCCCGACGGCCACGATGAGGACGAACCGAAGCCGCTCTACCGAGACGAGACCGAGGAGGTCGGCTCGCCGGAATCGCCGGATGTCTCGACGTCGAGCCCGGGAGCCCGACCGGAGCTCTCCGACGAGACGACCATTCTGAGTCGCGCTCGGGCGCGCCAGCGGAGCCGGGCCGGACACGATCCCGACGCGACCACCCTGCTGCCCCGCACCGCCGGCGGCAGCCGGCTCCGGTCGCGCGACGAGGACGACCTCGACGACGACCTCGAGGCCGATCCCCGGGCTGACCGGCGCCGGTTGCTGCTGACGATCGGTGCGGTCGCCGCGGTGGCGATCCTGGGCCTGGTCGCCGGCTATGCCGTGATCAAGACGACCTCCCAGCCCGTGGCGGCCCCGAGCCCGACGTCGGGCACCCGGGCGAGCGAGCCTGGAGCCACCCCGTCGGACGGCAGCACCAGCCCCGACAGCACCGCGATCATCACCGACCAGCTGATGCTGTCACCCGCACAGGCCGAGACCCTGGACCGCAAACGCACCTGGAAGGTGGCGCTCACCCAGCGCGGCACCTCGCCCGACTCTCCGAACCACCCGGCCTGTCTGTCGACCGAGAACACCGAAGCAGCACCGGTGCCGCAGCAGACGGTGCTGCGGCTGCTCAGCAGCAGCGGCTCCGACTCCCCGGCGGCGCTGCACCAGGCGACCTCGTACGGCACCCCGGAGGAGGCGGCGCAGGCCTACGCGTACGCCTCCCGCTCCCTCGGCGACTGCGCGATGAGTGGAGCCTGGATCTACGAGGGGCACACCATCACCGGGGTCGGCGACCAGGCGGTCGGTGTCACCATCCAGGTCCTGGACGGCAAGAGCGAGGAGTTCCGGACCGTCGTCCTCGCCCGGACGGGTCGGATCGTCGACGTGGTCGACGTCGCCAAGCCCGCCAAGGCCGTCTCAGCCAAACGGGTGGCCACCGTCTCCGGCGACGTGGTCGACACCCAGTGCCAGGTCGCCGGAGGTGCCTGCTCAGACGAGCCGGAGGCCCAGGACGGTCCGCCGCCACTCGGTGGCGACCAGCCCGGTTTCCTCGCCTCCGGTGACCTGCCCCCGATCGGTCCGGAGCAGACGCGCTGGGCCGGCACGACGCCGGCTGAGCCCGACCCGGACCTGCTCCGTGGTAGTGGCTGCGAGACTGTCGACTGGTCGAAGGTGGAGGCGGAGTCCGCCAGCCACCGCACGTACCTGCCGTCCGACAGCAGCAGCCGCTTCGGCCTGGACGAGGTGGTCGTCACCACCAAGGACGAGGCCGCGGCCACCAAGCTGACCGAGCAGGTGCGCGACGACTGGAAGGACTGCGGCAAGCGGCAGCTGACCGCCACGGTCTCCGATCTCAACGAGGTCAAAGGGCCGGGAGCGAAGAGCGTCGACGTCGCCGGGTGGACGACCGAGGTGACGCAGAAGTCCGACGACGAGACGGCCCAGTACCGGGTGGGGATCGTCACCGCCGGAGCCAAGGTCGCCTTCGTGTTCGTGAATCCGCAGGACGATCTGGACCTGACCGAAGACCAGTTCGACATCGTGACCGTGCGCGCCGGGCAGCGCGCCACCCAGGTGAACTGAGCGTCGACCGGCTTTAACGGGTTGGCACTGGCTCGGCGGTCGTCGTACGTTGGGCGACACCGGGCTGTCCGGTGCTGGATCGACGAAGGAGGAACGCAGATGCGAGCAGCGCGCACGTCCCTGCCCCGATGCTCTCCTCCGAAGGGATCCACACGTGCTCGCACGTCCACTCAACCTCGGCATCCTCGCCCACGTCGACGCCGGTAAGACCACCCTCACCGAGCGGCTGCTGCATCTCGCCGGAGTCATCGACGAGCCTGGCTCGGTCGACGCCGGCACCACCCGCACCGACACGCTGGCCCTGGAGCGGCGGCGCGGCATCACCATCAAGGCCGCGGTCGTGTCGTTCCCGTACGACGGCGGCACCGTCAACGTGCTCGACACCCCCGGCCACCCGGACTTCATCGCCGAGGTCGAGCGCGTCCTCGGTGTTCTCGACGGGGCCGTGCTGGTGGTGTCGGCCGTGGAGGCGGTGCAGCCGCAGACCCGGATCCTGATGCGAGCGTTGCAGCGGCTGAAAGTTCCCACGGTGCTGTTCGTCAACAAGATCGACCGGTCCGGGGCCGACCTCGAGAACACGTTGGATTCGATCCGGCGCCGCCTCACCTCGAGCATCCTGCCCATGGGTCAGGTGGCCGGTGCCGGGACCAGGCTCGCCAGCTACCGGACGTACGGCGCTGGGGACCGCAGCTTCCACGAGGTCGAGACCGAGGCACTCGCCGACCACGACGAGCAGCTGCTCGCGGCCTACGTCGGCGGCAGCGCGGTCTCGGAGATTCGGCTGCGCACCGGACTCGCCGAGCAGACGAGGGCCGGTCTGCTGCACCCCGTGTATGCCGGGTCGGCCGCGACCGGCGCCGGCGTGGCGGACCTGATGGACGGGATCTGGGCGCTGCTGCGGCCGACGACGTCCGAGGATCGGCACGGCACACCGTCGGGACGGGTGTTCAAGGTCGAACGCGGCGCCGCGGCCCAGAAGGTCGCCTATGTCCGGATGTTCTCGGGATCGCTGGGCGTCCGGACCCGCCTCGACCTGACCGGAGGTCGGCACGGCAAGATCGCCGGGCTGCAGCTGTTCGACCACGGACGGTGGGTTCGCGCGCCGGCGGTGGGGGCAGGACAGATCGCCCGCCTGACCGGGCTGGCGCAGGTGCGGGTCGGCGACGGCTTCGGCTCGTCTCAGGTCGAGGAGCGCCAGTTCGCGTCGCCCACGTTGGAGGCGTCGGTCGTCGCCGTCCGTCCGGAGCAGGGTCCGGCGCTCCGGGCCGCGCTGGCCGAGCTGTCCGACTCCGACCCGCTGATCGACGCCCGGTCCGATGAGGACGGCCAGGCGATCGTGTCGCTCTACGGCCGGGTGCAGCAGGAGGTCATCGCCGCCACCTTGGCCGAGGAGTACGGCATCGAGGTGGAGTTCAGTGACGCGAGCGTCCTGCACGTCGAGCGTCCCCGGGCTACCGGGAGGGCCGTGGAGCGGCTGAACACCGACTCGAACCCGTACCACGCGACGGTGGGGCTGGCGATCGCGCCAGGTCTGCCGGGCTCGGGCATCACGTTCGTGACCGAGGCACCGGCGCGGGACATGCCGCTCTACCTGTTCAAGAACGCGGAGGCCTTCACGGCCGCGATCCAGCGGCACGTCACCGACGCTCTCGCCCGCGGTCTGTACGGCTGGCGGGTCACCGACTGCGTGGTCACGCTGACCGCCTGCGGCTACAGCGTCGCGGATGGGCCGCCCTCCCGGCGTGGGCCGACCAGCACGGCGTTCGACTACCGCAAGCTGACGCCGATCGTGGTGCGGCAGGCCCTGCGCCGGGCCGGCACCATCGTCTGCGAGCCGGTGCTGCGGGTGCTGCTGGACGTCCCGAACGACGCCACGGCCGCGGTCCAGCGCGTCGTCAGCCGGTGGGGCGCGGAGGTGACGGCCCAGACGACCGGCCAGGACCTCAGCCAGCTCGAGGTACGCCTGGTCTCCACCCGACTGCACGAGCTGCAGCTGCAGCTGCCGGACCTGACCGGCGGCGAAGGAGTCCTGGAGTCGCGGTTCGACACCTTCGAGCCCGTCCACGGCCCGTCACCGGTGCGCCGATCAGGGGCGGCACGCAGCCAGCAAGCGGCCGCGCTGTCCTGATTCCCTTACATGAGCCAAGGGGTCAGCGCGGATCGGTCAGTGCACCCGGCCCAGGTGCACCAGGGCGAGCAACAGCGCCGCCAGCGACTCGTTGTCAGTGATCTCCCCGGCCGCCACGAGCCGCGGCAGGTCAGGCAGCGGCACCGTACGGACGCCGGTGATTCCCTCGACCGACTGCTCCGCTCCGACATCGTGTTCTCCGGCGTCCACCGAATGGAGGCCGGTGGCGAGCACCACCCGACCGGGCGCGTGGGACACACCGTTCAGCGAGTAGACCGGGCCGAGGTCGACCAGGTCCCGCGCAGCGAGCCCGGTCTCCTCCCGCAGCTCGCGACCGGCCGCCACCAACGGGTCCTCCCCGTCGGTGGCGCCGGCGGGCACTTCCCACGACTCGGCGCCCAGCGCATAGCGATCGACCGAGACCAGCACGACCTCGTCGCTCCCGGTCACCGGCACCACGAACACCGCCGGCGAACGAACCTCCACCACGCCGTAGATCCCGGGCGTCCCGTCCGGGCGCAGCACCGCGTCCTCCCGGACCCGGATCCACGGGTTCTCGTACTCCACCCTCGACCGCAGCGTCTGCCACCCCATCGGCCCTCGCCCTTCGTTCAGCCCCTGACCGCTGACGCTCCCTTTCACTTCCTCACGCTCCCTGTGCACAGGGGGCGTGAGGGGGCGAAAGGGAGCGTCAGCAACGAAAGTGCTCAGCCCCGCGTCATCACCTCGCGCATCAGCGCGGCGGTCTCGCTCGGGGTCTTGCCGACCTTGACCCCGGCCGCCTCGAGGGCCTCCTTCTTGGCCGCCGCGGTGCCGGACGACCCCGACACGATCGCCCCGGCGTGACCCATGGTCTTGCCTTCTGGAGCGGTGAAGCCGGCGACGTAGCCGACCACCGGCTTGGTCACGTTGGCCTTGATGAACTCGGCCGCCCGCTCCTCCGCGTCGCCGCCGATCTCGCCGATCATCACGATCGCGTCGGTGTCCGGGTCGTCCTGGAACGCCTGCAGGCAGTCGATGTGGGTGGTCCCGATCACCGGGTCGCCACCGATGCCGACCGCGGAGGAGAAGCCGATGTCGCGCAGCTCGTACATCATCTGGTACGTCAGGGTGCCCGACTTGGACACCAGGCCGATCCGGCCGGCCCGGGTGATGTCGGCCGGGATGATGCCGGCGTTGGACTGCCCGGGCGAGATCAGGCCGGGGCAGTTCGGGCCGATCAGCCGGGTGCTCGACGCCGCGGCCAGGGTGTAGAACTCGGCGGAGTCCTTGACCGGGACGCCCTCGGTGATCACCACCGCGAGCGGGATCCCGGCCTCGACCGCCTCGACCACCGCTCCCTTGGTGAACTTGGCCGGCACGAAGATCACCGTGACGTTCGCGCCGGTGGCCTCGATGGCCTCGCCCACGGAGTTGAACACCGGTACGGACTTCTGCTCGAACTCGACCTGCTGGCCACCCTTGCCGGGGGTGACACCGCCGACGATGTCGGTGCCGGAGGTGAGCATCCGCTGGGTGTGCTTGCGTCCCTCGGAGCCGGTCATGCCCTGGACGATGACCTTGGAGTCGGAGTTCAGAAAGATCGCCATGTCAGTCGCCCTTCAGCCTGCGGCCAGCTCGGCGGCCCGGCGGGCCGCACCGTCCATCGTGTCCACCTGCTCCAGCCCGGGCAGGTGCGCGTCGCTGAGGATCTGCCGCCCCAGATCCGCGTTGTTGCCGTCCAGCCGGACCACCAGCGGCACGTCGACGTGCTCGTCCCGGCTGGCCAGCAGCTCGAAGGCCTGCACGATGCCGTTGGCCACCGCGTCGCAGGCCGTGATCCCGCCGAACACGTTGACGAAGACGCTCTTCACCTGCTCGTCACCGATGATGATCTCCAGTCCGTTGGCCATCACCTCGGCACTGGCGCCGCCGCCGATGTCGAGGAAGTTGGCGGGCTTGGGCGAGCCGGCGAACTCCTCCCCGGCATACGCGACGACGTCCAGCGTGCTCATCACCAGGCCTGCGCCGTTGCCGATGATGCCGACGCTGCCGTCCAGCTTGACGTAGTTCAGGTCCTTGGCCTTGGCCGCGGCCTCCAGCGGATCCTCGGCCGACTTGTCGGCCAGCGCCTCGTGGTCGGGGTGCCGGAAGTCGGCGTTCTCGTCCAGGGACACCTTGCCGTCCAGGGCGATGATCTTGCCGTCCCCGGTCTTCACCAGCGGGTTGACCTCGACCAGGGTGGCGTCCTCGCCCTCGTACACCGTGCCGAGGATCTGCAGCACCCGGGCGATCTCGGCGGCGTCGTCGGAGTCGAAGCCGGCGGCCGCGACGATCTCGTCGGCCTTGGCCTGGTCGATGCCGACGTTGGGGTCGACCGGGATCCGAGCCAGCGCCTCGGGCCGCTCGACCGCGAGCTGCTCGATGTCCATCCCGCCCTCTTTGGAGCACATGGCGAGGTAGCTGCGGTTGGCGCGGTCGAGCAGCAGGGAGAAGTAGTACTCCTCGGCGATGTCGGCGCCCTCGGCGATCATCACCGTCTTGACGGTGTGACCCTTGATGTCCAGACCGAGGATCTCCCCAGCACGCGCCGCAGCCTCGTCCGGGCTCTTCGCGATCTTCACACCGCCGGCCTTGCCGCGGCCACCCGTCTTCACCTGGGCCTTGACCACCACGACCGGGGTGCCGAGCTCCGCCGCCGCGGCCGAGGCCTCGTCCGGGGTGACGGCGGTGATGCCACGAAGGACGGGTACGCCGTGTTTCTCGAAGACGTCCCTCGCCTGGTACTCGTACAGATCCACTCTGGCCTCCATGTCCGTGTCCGCCCGGCGCAGCCCGTCTGAGGGCGCGGAGAGACGGCGTCGTCGCTGGCGTTCGGGGCTGAGCCTAGTGGTCACGCCTGGTCGCTCGTCGGGGTGTCCGGACCTCCGACGCAATGGCTAGCGGCCCGGACCGGCTACGTTCGTGCGGACCCAGTCGACGATCTCGGCCATCGTCGACCCGGGGGTGAACACGTGAGCCACGCCCATCTCCGCCAGCAGGGCCCGGTCCGCCTCGGGGATGATGCCCCCGCCGAACACCACGATGTCGCTCGCCTCGGCCTCGGCGAGCAGGTCGACGACCCGACGGAACAGCGTCAGGTGGGCGCCGGAGAGGACGGACAGGCCGACGGCGTCGGCGTCCTCGGCCAGCGCAGCCTGGACGATCTGCTCGGGCGTCTGGTGCAGGCCGGTGTAGATGACCTCCATGCCCGCGTCACGCAGCGCGCGGGCGACCACCTTGGCACCGCGGTCGTGCCCGTCCAAGCCGGGCTTGGCCACCACGATCCGCAGCGGACGCGTCCCACTGCCCGCTCCACCCTCGTCGAGGGGAGCCGCGCCGGCCTCGGTCATGGGCGGAGCCTCTCGGGAGTGCAGGAGCGAGAAGGGGCGACACGCTTTTCGTCGTCCGTCCTCGCGACGAACGAGCGAGAATCCGCGCAGCCCAGGACCGCGGAGCGCGGAGCGCGACCATCGGACACTGTCACGCGGCGAGCATATCGAGCATGAACAGAGGGTGACCGGGGTAACCTTCCCACGTGCTCGGAGCTGCCATGGGAGGCATTTCACGCGTACTGACGCGCGATGTTCCCCGCGTGGCGTCCGGGATGGCCCGGGAGGCCGGCTGGGTCACCGCGCACCTGATGACGTACCCGTTCGGCTTGCTCTCCGAGCCCGGGTCCCGGTCCCAGCGCCGGCACAACCTGGTCGGCCTCAGCCCTCACCAACGCAGCCTGGTGCACTTCGCGGTTGACGCGGCGGCCACGCCGATCCTGCTGGTACACGGGATCGTGGACAACCACACGATCTTCTCCCCGTTGGAGCGGGCCCTGCGACGGCGCGGCTTCACCGACCTGTCCTCCTTCGACTACGGACTGCTGACCAGCGACGTGCGGGCCACGGCCGACGACCTCGCGGTGGCGATCGAGAAGCTGGTCGAGGAGTCTGGGTCGGAGAAGGTGCATGTCATCGGACACAGCCTCGGTGGTCTGATCACCCGGTACTACGTCCAGCGGATGGGTGGTCATCAGCGCGTGCACACGGTTGTCACGCTGGGCACGCCGCACCAGGGCACGGCGCTCGCGCGGGCCGGCTCGGTGCTGCCGCTGGTCCGGCAGCTGCGGCCTGACTCTGACCTGATCGCGGAGCTGAACGAGTCGGCACCCGACTGCGACACCAGGTTCCTGGCCTTTTACAGCGATCTGGACCAGCTGATCGTGCCCAGCCGGAACGCCCGGATCGAGCATCCGGATCTTCGGGTGCGCAATGTCGCGGTCCGCGGCATCGGCCACATGTCCCTGACGAACGACGGCGGCATCGCCTTCCAGATCGCCGCCGCACTGGCTCACTTGGACGACCGGGTCGAGTCGGATCCGCGCGAGGCCACCGTCGCCGGCGCGCTGCTCGACTGACGGCGAGCACGCCCGCCTGTGAGTCCGCCGACGATCCATGCGGCAGGCTCGCCACGACGGTATCCTGAGTAGGCGGCTGCCGAGCGGTCCTCGCAGCGAGATGACGGTTTGAGGTTTGGTTACCGTTCCGTTATCTTCGTCACAGCCCACGGGCCCGAGCTCAGTCGCATCAACGCGGGTCGACCCCGACTCTTCGTGCTGTGCGACAACTCCACCGGAGCCGTACGAAACCGCGTAGCACACGACGACGAAGGGAGCAGCCTGGTGGCATCGCAGCCTGCCGACGGACGCGCGCGGCGCACGCCGCCGCCGGGCCGCTCCGCACGCCGCGGCCTCCGCGTCGAGGAGCGCCACGGCTGGTTGTCCCACGGTCTCGCCGCGTTGGCCATCTCCGCTCTCGGACTGGCGGCGGCGGGGTCGGTGTCGCTGACCACCAGTGCCCAGCCCATCGCTGCGCCCGCTCCCGCCGGCACCACGATGCAGACCAGCAAGACCGTCCAGTCCGGTTCGACGACGAGCGGAACAGCTGCGCTCCCCGGTTCGGCACCGGAGGCCGGCAAGCAGGAGAGTGTTCCGGCAGTCGGCAGCCTGGCCGCCTTCACCCGCTCCCCGGTCGTCGTGGACACGTCGCGCACCGCGCAGCTTCAGGCCGCCGTGGTGAAGGAGCGAGCCGCCCAGCGAGCAGAAGACCTCGCCAAGTCCGCTGAGCAGGTCAGTCAGGCTGCTCGCGACGCCGGTGGCGCGGCCCGCAGCCAGGAGCTGGCGAGCACGGAGCGCGCGACCCGCGAGGCCGCGGTGAAGCTGGCCCAGCAGCGGTTGGCCGAGGCCATCCGCAAGCGCGTGGCCGCCGAGACCGAACGTCAAGGCGTCGAGAGCGCCACGACCACAACCGACACCCCGACCACCGATACCACGACCTCCGGGGTCGACCCGACGACCATCGTTCCGGCTGGCGGCGGCAGCTCCTCGCCGGTGCCGGGAGCGGTGATCGGAGCACACTTCGGCCAGTACGGCTCGTGGTCGCGGTACCACACCGGACTCGACTTCCGGGCAGGCTTCGGGACGCCGATCAAGGCCGTCGCCGACGGTGTCGTGGTCTACGCCGGCAACAGCGGCGACTGGGCCGGCAACCACGTGGCGATCCGGCACGCCGGCGGCTTGACCACGATGTCGTCGCACATGTCGTCGATGGCTGTCAGCGCCGGACAGTCGGTCAAGTCCGGCCAGGTCGTCGGCTACGTCGGCAGCACCGGTCGATCCTTCGGGCCGCACCTGCACTTCGAGCTCTACCCCGTCGGCGTCAAGTACGGCGACGTCTACCGGGCGGTCAACCCCGTGCCCTGGCTGCGCGGAATCGGCGTCAGCGTCAACTGATCGCGGCCACGGCCGCAGTGTCGCGCGACGGCTCTGGCCCGATTTCCGGCGTCCGGTCCACGGCTGACTGTGGCAGGACAACGGAAGTTCGTCCGAGCCGGACCGCTACCAGACGCCGAGGGTGTGCCTACGCTCGGTCCAGCTAGCGAGCCTCTCGGCCGCAGCTCAGCGAGCCCGACAGCGCTGGCACAACCGGTTGGATAGATCCGATCGCCGCAGGAAATCCGGCTTCTGAGACCTGCCTCACAGGCTGCTGGAGACCTTCCTCACAAAATCGGCTCCCGACCCGAAACCACCCTGTCAACTGGTATTTCTCGACTTGGGACACGTGTTACCAATCCGTTATGGTCGATTGAGAGTTCACCGATCCGGCCCATCGGCTGGAAGCTTCACTGGCTGAATCCGATCGTCATCAACCGGGATTCCGGCCTCGCTGAAGAGACCTGAGATACACGATCGAGGAGTCCAGCCGTGCCCCGAGCCCAGTCCCAGCGCGCCCTCGCGCGCCGCGCAGCCCCCCAGCAGCGCCGATGGCGCGAGCCGAGCAGGCGTACCGGGATCATCAACGCGGGTCTGGCCACCCTCGCCGTCTCGGTGCTGGGACTCGGTGTCGCGGCCTCGTCGCTGTCGACCAGCTCGGCCCAGCAGAATGACACCACCGATCGGCAGCCGACCGTCGTCACCAGCATGACCGCCGGGGTGAAGCAGCCCTCAGCGTTCCATCGTGACGCGACCACGATCAGCCGCTCGAACTTTCGCGCTGCGCTGACCAGCGCAGAGCAGAGCGACACGCTCGACCCGGCCGCACTGACCGAGGCGGCGGAGCAGGCGGCCCGGCCGGCTTCCGTCGACAAGCGAGCCGTCGCCGCGCGGGCCGCCCTGCTCGAGAACGAGTCCGACGCGACCGAGAAGCGCGCCGACAAGCTCGAGAAGAAGAAGGCCGAGGCCAAGAAGAAGGCCGAAGAGAAGAAGAAGGCGCTGGGTACGCCCACCATGCCGATGAAGAAGTACAGCATCGCTGCGCGCTTCGGCGACGTCGGCGCCTGGGCCCGCTACCACACCGGGTTCGACTTCTCCGGCCCCATCGGAACCCCGATCTACGCTCCGACCGCCGGTGTCGTCGAGCACGCCGGTTCGGGTGGCGAGGCGAGTGGCTGGGCCGGCACCTACGTCGTGGTCAAGCACGCTGACGGCAACCAGACCCTGTACGCGCACATGTCGTCCGTCTCGGTCCAGGTCGGCGAGCAGGTGACTGGCGGCACCCGGCTCGGTCAGGTGGGACAGACCGGCCGCGCCTTCGGGCCGCACCTGCACTTCGAGCTCTACCCGGTCGGCACCACCCCGGGAGACGTCTACCAGGCGGTCGATCCGCAGCCCTGGCTGAACAAGCTCGGCCTCAGGCCCTGACACTTCGGCCCGGCGCGCCTCGCTCTCGATGTGCTTCTACAGCTTCTCGATCGGGGCGTGTCGGACGGCCAGCCGCTTCACGCCGTGTGAGCCGAAGTCCACGTCGGCGCGCGGATCGTCGACCGACCCGGAGGTGGCGATCACCGTCCCCAGCCCGAACGTGGTGTGCAGCACCTTCTCTCCGGCGGTCAACGTCGGGACCACCTTGGCCGTACGGCGGCCGGACCCGAAGGCCGGCGAGCCGGTATCCACTCCCCCGGCCGACCGAGTCCGCCAGGTCGTCTGGCTCCGGCTCGTCGCCGAGGTGTTGCGCCAGGTGGTTGTGGCGGACTCGAGCCGGCGCCAGTCGATCAGGTGGCCAGGGATCTCGGCCAGGAAGCGGCTGGGCGGGTTGTGCTGCGGTGACCCCCAGACCGACCGCACGATCGCGCGACTCAGGTAGAGCCGCCGGCGCGCGCGGGTGATGCCGACGTACGCCAGCCGCCGCTCCTCCTCGAGCTCCCTGGAGTCCTTGCGCGGCTCCGCCGGCTTGCCGTACGCGTGGCCGCTGCTGTCACCGTCCGGCTTCAGCGACCGCTGGTGCGGGAACACCGCATCCTCCAACCCGGTCAGGAAGACCGTGTCGAACTCCAGTCCCTTCGCGGTGTGCAGGGTCATCAGCGTGACCACGCCGGCCGACTCGCTGGCGTCAGGTATCTGGTCGGAGTCGGCCACCAGGGCGACCCGCTCCAAGAACGCGCCCAGGGACGGGTCCGGCTCCGGGGCGCCGGCCGCCAGGCTGACCGTACCGTCGTCGGCAGCGTTCTCCGTCTCACGCGGCGATCCCGGCTGCGGCGTCGCTGCCGCCAGCTCCCCGGTCTGCGGGTCGACCCCGGTCAGCTCCGCGAGCTCGGCCAGCTCCTCGGCGGTCAGCGAGGCCAGGTCCTCGGCGCTGAGCTCGAAGTCACCCGGCGCGACCGGGGTGGCCTCGGCCACGAACTCCCGGGCCACCCCGATCAGCTCCTGCAGGTTCTCCAGGCGGGTCTCGTCCTGGGGGTCCTCGGACTCCGACAGCTCGGCCAGATAACCGGACTTCTCCAGCACGCTGACCAGGATCTGGTCGGCCGGCCTGCTGGCAGCGACCATCGCCTCGTGCTCGTCCATCAAGCGGGCGAAGTCCGCCAACAGCCGGGCCGAGCGGCTCGCCAGCCCGTCGATCTCGTCCACCCGCCGCAGCGCGTCGCCGAAGCTGATCCGCTCCCGGGCCGCCAGATCGGCCACCGCACCCTCGGCCTTGTCACCGATGCCCCGCTTGGGCACGTTCAGGATCCGGCGGAGCGACACGTCGTCGGCCCGATTGGCGATCGCTCGCAGGTAGGCGATGGCGTCACGAATCTCCCGGCGCTCGTAGAAGCGCACCCCGCCGACGACCTTGTACGGCATGCCGACCCGGATGAACACCTCCTCGAAGGCCCGCGACTGCGCGTTGGTCCGGTAGAAGACGGCCACGTCGCCGTACCTGATGCCCTGCCCGTCCCGGAGCCGATCGATCTCGCCGGCGACGAACTGGGCCTCGTCGTGCTCGCTGTCGGCCACATACCCGGTGATCAGCTGGCCGTCGCCCTCCTCCGACCAGAGCCGCTTCGGCGTGCGGTCACCGTTCTTCACGATGACCGCGTTGGCCGCGTTGAGGATGGTCTGGGTGGACCGGTAGTTCTGCTCCAGCAGGATGGTCCGGGCACCGGGGAAGTCGGACTCGAAGTCGAGGATGTTGCGGATGGTCGCGCCCCGGAAGGCGTAGATGGACTGGTCCGAGTCGCCCACCACCATCAGCTCGGGTGGCTCCGTGGCCAGCTCGCCCGGCGCGCCGTCCACCTCGGCCGAGCACAGCTCGCGGATCAGCACGTACTGGGCGTGGTTGGTGTCCTGGTACTCGTCGACCAGCACGTGCCGGAACCGCCGGCGATACTGCTCGCGCAGGTCCGGGAAGGCCTGCAGCAGGTGGACGGTGGTCATGATGATGTCGTCGAAGTCGAGCGCGTTCGCGGCGGCCAGCCGCCGCTGGTACTCCGCATACGCTGCTGCGTTGTGCTCGGCGAGATCGGTCTCCGCGCGCGCCGCGGCCTCCTCGTGGTCGACCAGCTCGTTCTTGTGGGTCGAGATCCACGTGAGCACCGCCCGCACCGGGAACTTCTTCGGATCCAGCTGCAGGTCGTTCAAGACGAGCTGCATCAGACGCTTGGAGTCGGCGTCGTCGTAGATGGAGAAGGTCCGGGACAGACCGAACCGGTTGATCTCACTGCGCAGGATCCGCACGCAGGCGGAGTGGAAGGTGGAGATCCACATCAGCTTGGCCCGGTTGCCGATCAGCTCGGTCACCCGGTGTCGCATCTCGGCCGCGGCCTTGTTCGTGAAGGTGATGGCCAGCACCGAGCCCGGGTGGACCTTGCGCTCGCCGACCAGGTACGCGATCCGACGGGTCAGCACCCGGGTCTTGCCCGAGCCGGCGCCCGCCACCACCAGCACCGGGCTGCCCTGGTGCACCACGGCCTCGCGCTGCGACGGGTTGAGCCCGGCGAGCAGGTCCGTCGGCTTGCCGGGCCGGCGACTGCGCCGCGCCGGGACGGCCTCCGCCTGGAGTGCTGCGTCGGCGCCCACCCGAAGGGGGGCATCGGTTGAGTCCGTACTCACCGTCTGGTCCGGACTCAACAGGGCCTCCCAGGCGAGCTCGTCGGAGAACAGCGACGGCGTACCAGCGTCGTCGGCGGGGTCGGGGTGCGCAACAGCAGACATCTCGTCACCACCCTAGACGTCAGAGCCGACGCCGCCGGAGCGCGACGCCGAGCGGTCGACAGCTCTCCGGCGTCGTCTGAACCGGTGCAGGCTCCAGCCACGACCGGGACGATGCGAAGTCGTTGCCACGGGGTCCACCGGCGGTCGTGCCACCTAAGATCGATCGCATGGGGTGGCGGCGGGTCAACGTGGGGACGATCCTCAAGCAGGCTGCGCTGGGCGTGGCCGCCGTTCAGGGTGTGACGCTGCTGACGCTGGTCGCGATCGACCAATGGCGCAAGCGGAGTCGCTCCCCGGCCGTCTTTCCCCGGGTGCCGCCCCGCTCGGTCACCGCCGGCGGGTCGGAGGTGACGCTCTACACCTACGGCGAGGACCTGTACTACGACATGCTCGGCGCGATCCGGCAGGCCAAGTCGGAGGTCTTCTTCGAGACGTTCATCTGGAAGGGCGACGCGATCGGGCAGTCCTTCAAGCGGGCCCTGATCGAGGCCGCTGACCGCGGTGTCCAGGTCTATGTCGTCTACGACGCGTTCGCCAACCTGGTGGTGCCCCGCAGCTTCTTCGACCTGCCCCCGACGATCAAGGTCCGTCGGCACCCGCTGATCACCAGCCCGTTCCGGATGATCCGCAACTCCGGCCGCGACCACCGCAAGCTGTTGGTGGTCGACCACGACGCGGCCTTCGTCGGCGGCTACAACATCGGCTCCTTGTACGCGACCGACTGGCGCGACACCCATGCCCGGCTGACCGGCGACATCGTCTGGGACATGCGGAACGCCTTCATCGACTACTGGAACCTGTTCACCGGACCGGGACGGCCCGCGCTCGCGGATTCCGGCAGCGCGCACTGGCAGCCGGAGATCCGCGTCCATCGGAACCTGCCTCGGCTGCTGGTCTACCCGATCCGCAACATGTACCTGGATGCGATCGACCGCGCCGCCCACCACATCTTCCTCACCCACGCCTACTTCATCCCCGACTCCGACATGCTGGCCGCTCTGATGAGGTCGGCTCGGCGTGGCGTGGACGTCCGCATCATCGTGCCGGCCGAGTCCAACCACATCGTGGCCGACTGGTTGTCGCGCGGCTTCTACAGTCAGCTGCTACGCAGCGGTGTGCGGCTGTTCCTCTACCAGGGGGCGATGGTGCACGCCAAGTCGGCAACCATCGACGGTCAGTGGTCGACCCTCGGCACGGCGAATCTCGACCGGCTCAGCCTGTTGGGCAACTACGAGATCAACATCGAGGTGTTCAGTCCGGACGTCGCCCGGCAGCTGGAAGAGATCTTCGCCATCGACTCGTCCAACACCGTCGAGCTGACCGGGCCGGAGTGGAAGAGCCGACACGCCATGGTCAAGTTCTCCGAGACCGTGCTGGCACCGCTCCGCCCGCTGCTCTGAGCGCCAGACCACTCAGGCCTCGCGCAGCCAGCCGACCGGCGCGCTTCCGTCAGTGGGCCGAGTCCTCAGCCTCTGACGCTTCGGCCACCGCCGGCTCCGTCGGCGGGGTCAGGGCCGCCGAGCGAGGCTTGCGGATACGCCGCACTCGCGAGACAATGTGGTCTGACCACAGGGTCTGACCACATCGATCGCTCCGTCGAGGAGGACGCAATTTGAGCGACCAGCGCACCTGGCAGGTCGTCCTCGCTCGGATCGAGGCAGACCTGGCCGCCGGCACCCTCCGACCCGGGGACCATCTGGCTCCGGAGCGGACCCTGGCCGCCGATCTGGGAGTAGGTCGCTCCAGCGTGCGCGAGGCCGTCCGGGTGCTCGAGGTGCTCGGCATCATCCGCACTCAAACCGGCTCCGGTCCTTCCTCCGGCGCGGTCATCACGGCCGCGCCGAGCGACGGGATGTCGGTGCTGATGCGACTTCAGGTGGCCGCCCAAGGCTTCCCGGTGGACGACGTCGTACGCACGCGCCTGCTGCTCGAGACCGCCGTGGTGGGCGAGCTCGCCCAGTCAGCCGAACCCGATCTGACCGGTGCGCTGGCGCTGCTCGAGGCGATGGATGCGGAGTCGCTGTCGGCGCAAGAGTTTCTCGCCCTCGACGCTCAGTTCCACCTGGCGCTGGCCACCGCCGCCGGGAACCAGGTGGTGATGGCGACCATGGCCGGACTGCGCACCTCGATCGAGGGCTACGTCGTCGTCGGCGCGGGCCAGCTGACGGCCTGGGCTCCGGTGGCGGCTCGGCTGCGCACGGAGCACCGCGAGATCATCGCCTCCGTCCGGTCGCACGACGCCGAGGCTGCACGCCGCCGACTGCGCGACCACATCACCGGCTACTACACCGAGACCTTCCCCGGCACGATCCCGACCCAACCGAAGGAGAGCTGACCTCATGGTCGAACGTCACCTGCCCAAGCCTCGCGACCTCGCCCCCCTGATGCAGTTCAAGAAGCCCCAGCTCAGCGCCAAGAAGCGTCGACTCGAGAGCGCCCTGACGATCGCCGACTTGCGCGCGATCGCCAAGCGGCGTACGCCCAAGGCGGCGTTCGACTACACCGAGGGAGCGGCCGAGGGTGAGATCTCGCTGGCCCGGGCCCGGCAGGCGTTCGAGGACATCGAGTTCCACCCCTCGATCCTGCGCAACGTCTCCCGGGTCGACACCTCGCGCGAGGTGCTCGGCGGTCGGGTCGCCCTGCCGTTCGGCATCGCCCCGACCGGGTTCACCCGGATGATGCAGACCGAGGGCGAGCGGGCCGGAGCGGCCGCCGCCGCGGCAGCCGGCATCCCGTTCTCGCTGTCGACCATGGGCACCTGCTCGATCGAGGACGTCAAGGAGGCGAACCCGACTGGCCGCAACTGGTTCCAGCTCTACATGTGGAAGGACCGGGACCGCTCGATGGCCCTGGTCGACCGGGCTGCCAAGGCGGGCTTCGACACCCTGCTGGTCACCGTCGACGTCCCGGTGGCCGGTGCTCGGTTGCGGGACAAGCGGAACGGCATGTCGATCCCCCCGTCCCTGACTCCGGCCACCGTCGTCAACGCCATCCCGCGACCGGCGTGGTGGATCAACTTCCTGACCACCGAGCCGCTCGCCTTCGCCAGCCTGGACCGGTGGAGCGGCACCGTCGCCGAGCTGCTGGACACGATGTTCGACCCGACGGTCGACTTCGACGACTTGGCCTGGATCAAGGAGCAATGGCCGGGCAAGGTCGTGGTCAAGGGTGTCCAGAGCCTCGGGGATGCGCGGCGCCTGGCCGACCTCGGGGTAGACGGCATCGTGGTGTCCAACCACGGTGGCCGGCAGCTGGACCGGGCGCCCGTCCCGTTCCACCTGCTGCCCGAGGTGGTCCGAGAGGTCGGCGACGACCTCGAGGTCCATCTCGACACCGGCATCATGTCCGGGGCCGACATCGTCGCCGCGGTGGCGCTGGGGGCACGGTTCACGCTCATCGGCCGCGCCTACCTGTACGGGCTGATGGCCGGTGGGCGCGATGGTGTCGACCGGGCCATCGACATCCTGCGCTCCGAGATCGAGCGGACCATGCGGCTGCTCGGGGTGGCGACCCTGGACGAGCTCGAGCCGTCCCACGTCACCCAGCTCGTCCGGCTGGAGCCTCGGGCCCGCTGATATCCGCACTCGCTGGAATCGCCCTCAGACCCGGCTGTTCGCGCTCAGGTCTCCCGAAGGCGCGAAACGGGCCGGTCCCCCAGGACCGGCCCGTTCGTCGTACGCGTGCAGCTAGGCGTTGATGCTGGCACCAGTCTCGGCGTCGGTGTCGACCTCCGCCTGCTTCTTGGCGCGAGCGGCGGCCACGTACAGTCCGGCCAGGGTGACCAGCACGATCGCGCCGTAGACCCACCAGCGGGTGTCGGCGGGGACGCCGAAGCTCTTCAGCAGCGTACGGGAGTTCGTCAGCAGGATCAGACCGCCGATCGCCACCCCGAGCAGG
>DASQLI010000188.1:0-11856 GCA_035630075.1 Microlunatus sp. | reverse complement strand
AGCAGGCGGCGGCCGAAGCTCTCGATGCGGTACTGGACGCTCGCAACATCGACCGGATCCGGCGCTTCCGTGCCGGCCGCACCACGGATCCGTGGCGGAGCTCCGCCACCGTGTCCGACTGGGCGATCTGGATGACCGAGGTGGAGCTGGTCGAGGTCGGCGAGGCGCTGACCGCACTGCTGGCGCCGCTGCAGCGACGGAGCTTCGCCGGTGGAGCACCGCCTGGTTCTCGGTTGGTCGACGTGCTGGCGTATCTGATGCCTCGTCCGGTGGAGGGTGCCGTCGCGCCGGAGTCGGAGCCCGGCACCCAGCGCCGGTCGAGGCGACCGTGACCAGTCGCGTTCGGGCGGAGGCCACCCCGTCGAGTCGGCCCGTGAGGGTGATCCTGCAGAACCGCAGCTTCCGGATGCTGTGGCTGGCTGGCCTGATGTCGTACGTCGGGAACTGGTCGCTCTTCGCAGCGCTGCCGCTGTTCGTCTTTCAGCTGACCGAGTCCACGTTCGCGTCCGGGGTCGTGCTGACAGCGATGTTCCTGCCACTGCTGCTCGGATCGGTGGCCGGGGTCTTCGTCGATCGCTGGGATCGACAACGCACCTTGCTGATCGGCAATCTGGCGATGGCTGTGCTGGTGCTGCCGATGCTGATCACGGCCACCGGTCATGGTCTGTGGGTCGCTTACATCGTGGTGATCGTCGTCGGACTCGCCTCCCAGTTCACCACCGTGGCCGAGAACGCGCTGCTCCCGAGACTGGTGGGCCGGGAGCACCTGCTGGCGGCGAACTCGCTGAACTCCCTGAACGACAATCTGGGTCGGATCATCGGGCCGGCGCTCGGCGGCCTGGTCGCGACCGGGGCCGGACTGACCGGAGTCGTGATCATGAACGCGGCATGCTACCTGGTCGCTGCCGGGTTGATCGGCTGGATGAAGATCAGCCCGCTTCCCGACTCCGAGCCCGCGCAGCTCTCGCCGGCGCCGGCCGTCGGACTGTGGACCGAGTGGCGCAGTGGCATCGCCGTCATCTTCCGGTCGCGCGTGCTGGCGATCGTCTTCGGAGTCTGCGCCGTGTTCATGCTCGCCGACAGCGTCCTGTCGGCCCTGTTGGCCCCCTTCGTCGCTACCGAGGTGAGCTCGGCCGCATGGACCTTCGGTGCGCTGCTCGCGCTGCGTGGCGTCGGCGGCCTGCTCGGCGGCGTGCTCACGAGCCTGCTCGGTGGACGGCTCGGACCGGCCACCGCGCTGGGTATCAGTCTCGTCGGCGTTGGGCTGCTGAGCTTCGTCTTCGTCAACATCTCCGAGCCGGTCGTCGCCTACGCGACGATCGCCCTCATGGGTGTGCTGGTCATCCCCGGCATGGCCGGCCAGCAGACACTGCTGCAGACGAACGCCGACGACCAGCTGCTGGGTCGGGTGTTCGGTGCCCTCGGGACGACCATGGCCGTGACCATGCTGATCGGCAGCCTGGCCGGCGGAGCGCTGGCCCAGGTGGTCGGTGTCGTTCCATTGCTGAACGTCGCCGCCGTTCTCTACACCGTGGCCGGACTGCTCGCGCTGGTGCTGTTGAGCCGGGGGAGATCGGTAGCTGCGGTGCCGGCGGCGCAGTGACCGGCTCAGGCCTCGGTGATCAGCCGTTCGAGGGTCGTCCGGCCCAGCGACGCCATACCGACGTTGGTGTGCTGGTAGTACCAGACCAGCCCGATCGCCTGCTCCAACGCCCAGGCTTGGCCGCGCCACCACTGGAGATCGCTGCAGCCGAGGTCGCGGCGGAGGACTTCCCGAGCCTGCGAGCTCAACAGGTGCCAACCACACACCAGGTCCAGAGCCGGATCGGCGGGTTGGAAGCCGCCTGTGTCCAGGACACCCGTCAGACGACCCGCCCGGGTCAGCAGGTTCCCCGGAATGAGGTCGGTGTGACACATCGCGTCGGCGTCCTCACGAGGCAATCCGCGGAACTGGTCCCACAGCTGCCGTAGGGCGTCAGTGTCGACGAGATCCTCGCTGCGCCGGAGACAGTCCGCAACCCAGTCGTCGTGGTCGTCCAGCCGCCCGCCGCGACCCTGGCCGCCGAACGTCCGTCCCTTCGTGTCACAGGCTCGGAGGCGGTGGAGGAGCAGGACCAGATCCTGAGCCAGCGCCAGCGAGTGAGCGTCCGACGTGGGGGTGGCGACGCTTCCCTCGAGCCATGTCTGCGCCAGCCACGGCATGGGGTAGCCGTGACCCGGATCGCCGACTCGCAGCAGCCGGGGTGCCGGAAATGGCGACACCCGGCGGAACTCCTCGGCCGCTGCTGCTTCCCGCTCCAGCCAGGCCCGGGCCGTTGGGGGGTCCTGGCGGCGCAGCGGGAAGCGAAGGGCGACAGCCTCGCCGAGCCGGAAAATGGCGTTCACGGTGCCGCCACCGCCGATGGTCCGCATCGGCAGCCCGCGGAGCTGGGGCAGCTGATCGGCGATCAGGGCGGCAACCTGGCCGGGCGTGATCTCGAGCTGGTCGTCGTGCATGGCCACGCCACCATCGTGGCGTCCTCCCGCACACGATCGTCACCCGTCCCGGTCAGGAGCGTAATCGGTCTCCGGCCGGTGCTGGTGACCTGACAGATGCAGATACCGGTCGACGACGGGCCCTCGACGGAGCAGTCGGACGTCCTCCCGGTAGCCGGTCGATGCCCGCCATGGGCCCACGTCGCCCTGCTTCGGCAGCTCGGCCGCACTTCGCCGCACGTAGCCACTGTCCAGGTCGATCAACGGTCGGGTCGCCATGGTCGGATCGGGTACGGCGCATGCCGTGTCATAGCTCTTCTCTTCCATCAGGGCGAGCAGACGACTGAAGTACTCACCCACCAGGCCGATCTTCAGCGTCCACGACGCGTTCGCGTACCCGAGGGCGAACGCCAGGTTGGGAACCCCGCCGAGCATCAGCCCGCGGTAGACGACTGTGCCGGCCGGTGAGACCAGGCGGCCATCGACGTGAATCCGGATCCCGCCGAGCAGCTGCAGGTTCAACCCGGTGGCGGTGACAACGATGTCGGCTGGCAGTTCCCGACCCGAGAGCAGCTGCACACCTGCTTCGGTGAACCGCTCCACGGCGTCGGTGACGACCGAGACGTCTCCGCGTCCGATCGTCCGGAAGAGGTCGGCGTCCGGCGCCAGGCACAGCCGCTGATCCCACGGGTCGTACGGCGGGTTGAAGTGCTCGTCCACCGCGAATCCCCGCGGCAGCTGATCGGTGGAGATCCGCCGGATCAAGCGGCGGGTGGTCGCGGGGAAACGTCGGCTGAGGAGCCAGGTGGCCCGCTGGCGCACGATGTTCAGGCGACGGGTCAGGCTGCTGCCACGCCGCTCCCCGAACCACCGGCGCAGCCGCCGAGCGGTTCGGTCGCGCAGCGGCACCGGCAGCACGTAGCTCGGCGTCCGCTGCACCATCGTGACGTGCCCGGCCTCTTCGGCCAGCGCCGGCACCAAGGTCACCGCGGTCGACCCGCTGCCGATCACCACGATCTGTTGTCCCCGATGGTCGAGGTCCTCGGGCCAGTGCTGCGGGTGGATGATCCGGCCCCGGAACCGATCCTGGCCCTCGAACGGCGGGGTATGCCCTTCGTCGTAGCGGAAGTACCCTGTCGCGCAGAACAACCAGTGCGCCGTGAACGTCATGCGCTCGCCGGTGCCGGTGTCCTGGACCTCGACCGTCCACCGGGCGTCCGGCGACGACCAGGCCGCGCTGATCACCCGCTTCCTGTACCGGATGTGATCATCCAGACCGTGTCGGCTGGCGGTCTGCCGCAGGTAGCCGAGGATCTGGTCGCCCGAGGCGATCGACTCCTCGCCGACCCACGGCTCGAACTCGTAGCCGAGGGTGTACATGTCGGAGTCGGAGCGGATCCCCGGAAAGCGGAACAGATCCCAGGTGCCACCGGAGGCGTGGCGACTCTCCAAGATCAGGAACGACTTTGTCGGCAGGTCTTCTCGAAGCTGCCGACCGATGCCGATGCCGGAGAGCCCGGCGCCGACGATCAGCACGTCCAGGTCCCGGTCTGACGGCTCTGTCGTGATCAAGAGTGCACCTCCGCTCTCAGCTCGCAGTGAACCACGGACCGAATCCGAGGAACGAGAGTGTCGTCGGTGTCGGAGGCGTGCCTCGGCCGCCGCACCGACCCCCTTGGCCGCCGCCCGGCCGACTGAGGCAGGGTTCGGGGTGACGAGCACGGCCAGCAGGGCAGGAGTCCGTGCCGTCAGCTCAGGAGGCTCCGTGCGAGTGACGTGGACTGACCGGGTCGCCGTGGTCACCGGCGCGGGTTCGGGGATCGGTCGTCAGCTCGCGTACGCGCTGGGTCGCCGCGGCTGCCGGCTGGCGATCAGCGACATCGACGAAGCCGGGTTGGAGCAGACCAGGTCGGGCCTGGTCGGATCCGGCGTCGAGACGTTCAGCACCCGCCTCGACGTAGCCGATCGAGCAGCGGTCGAGTCCCATGCCGCAGAGGTGCACGATCACTTCGGCGCGGTGCACCAGCTCTACAACAACGCCGGCGTGGGAACGGGGCGCAGGTTGCGCGAGATGTCGTACGACGACCTCGATCGGATCCTGAGCATCAATCTCTGGGGTGTCATCCACGGCACCAAGGCGTTCCTGCCGCACCTGATCAGCTCCGGCGATGGATACCTGATCAACATCTCCAGCGTCAATGCGTTCCTGGCGCAGCCGGGTCTGAGTGCCTACTGCGCCTCCAAGTTCGCCGTCCGCGGTTTCACCGAGGCCGTGCGCGCGGAGATGATCGCCGATCGGCTGCCGGTCAAGGTGGTCGTCGTGCATCCCGGCGGGGTCAGAACCAACATCGCCACGGCGGCCCTCGCGCACGCGCGCGCAGCGGGTCACCGGGTGACCGCTGAGGATGAACACGGGACCGCGTTCTACAACGACAAGCTGCTTCGTGCCGACGCCGGGTCGGTGGCCGAGGTCATCGTGACCGCGGTCGGACGGGGCCGCTCGCGGGTGATCGTGGGCACCCACGCCCACAAGATCGACGTGTTGACGCGACTGGCGCCAGCTCTGGCTCCTCGCGCGGCTGCTTTGGTGCAGCGGGCCCTGAGTCGGGCTGATCCTCCGCATCGTCCTGGCTGACCTGAGGTCATGACGACCGGACCGGACGTGAAGTTCGTCGCCGTGGGTGAGGTCGAGCTCGCGTACACGACGATGGGGGATCCCCAGGCGCCGCCGGCGCTGCTGATCGCCGGCCTGGGTGGCCAGCTGATCAGCTGGGATGACAGGTTCTGCCAGCTACTCGTCGATCGCGGTCTGTGGTGGACCGGATCGTCGAGCTGATCGACCGCACGGAACAACGGCGCGGAGCGGTCTAGGCCGGACCGGATAGACCTCCCCGGGTTCAGGTGCCGGCCATGGCCATGATGGAATCGGGTAGACAGGAAGCCTTGGAAGTATCGGTCTCGACCAAGAGTGTCGTGCTTGGCGGATGACGTTGCTCCTGGAGAGCTCTGCACTGCCTCGCACGAACCGCATGGTCGCCGCCGCACGCTCCCATTGATCAGCTCGGGGACCTTGCACGCTCTCACCCACCAATGGAGGTGGCCTCATGAGTCGCATCAGCCGACGCACGTTTCTCTACTTCTCGGCCGTGGTTGCCGGCACGGTGTCGTTCAACGCCTGCAGTGCCGGCGACGACAGCGGCAGCAGCAGCGACGGCAACAACAACGGCGGTGGTGGGGGGTCCGGCAGCTCCGGATCAGCGGCTGAACCGCTGCCCAAGCCGGCGACCTTCCAGCAGGCGCCGGCGCTGGACGGTCAGGATCTGCCTCCGGTCGAGGAGCGACTGCCCGACAACCCGTACGTCATCCCGCACAGCTGGGTCCAACCAGGCAAGTACGGCGGCACTCTCAACATGAACGTCTTCTCCTCCACCGGTGCGGCCACGGCCGATTCTGATCGGGAGTTCTTCTACGGCCACTCCCCGCTGCGCTTCCTGAACGACGGCAAGGACGTCGTCCCGGGACTCGTGGAGTCCTGGGAGACCAACGACGACGCGTCGGAGTGGACGTTCCGGTTCCGTCAAGGACTGAAGTGGTCCGATGGCGAGGCGTGGACCACCGAGAACATCCTCTGGTGGTGGGAGAAGTTCGTTCTGGCGCAGAGGATGGCCGTGACCCCGCCGGACGAGACCCGCTCGGGCAAGGGCAACCTGGCCACGTTCGAGGCGGTGGACGCGACCACGCTGAAGCTGACCTTCGACACCCCCGCCCCCCTCACCGCGGACCGGATGGCCGCCTACGTCAACGGCGGGATCGGCAAGAACGGCGCCATCTGGATGATGCCCAGCCATTACCTGAAGCAGTTCCATCCCGACTCCGGCACGAACGTGCCCAAGGACTGGGACACCATCGGCGGCCTGATGGAGAGCAAGGCCGACTGGCATCGCAACCCCGACTGCCCGACGATGACCGGCTTCCGGTGCAAGACGTTCGACAACACGACAGGTGTGGTGCTGGAGCGGAACCCCTACTACTACGCGGTGATGCCGAACGGCGACCAGCTGCCCTACGTCGACGAGATCCAGTTCAAGGTCTCCAGCGATGCCGAGGCGGGCAAGCTCCAGGTGCAGCAGGGCGCTGTCGACTACTGTCACGGCCCGTTCAACCAGATCACTCTGGAGGACGTGCAGGGCCTGCGGGACAGCGCCGCCCGAGCCGAGACCGAGGTCATCTTGTGGGACAGCGGATCCGGCACCGGGTCGATCTTCTTCTTCAACTACGACTACATCGACGATGATCTTCGCGAGCTGATCAGGGAGCCGAAGTTCCGGCAGGCCGTCAGCCACGCGTTCAACCGGGAGGCGGTGCAGAAGTCGGTCTACTTCAACACCGGCGAGCAGACCACGGGCACGCACAGCCCCAAGGCCGCTGAGTTCCTGGTCAACGACACCGGCGCGCAGTTCTACGAGCAGTGGCGCGATGCATACGTGGGACACGACCCGGACAAGGCCAAGCAGCTGCTCGACGAGCTGGGAGTCAAGGACAGCGACGGCGACGGCATGCGCGAGCTGCCCAACGGCAAGAAGCTGGTGCTGAGGCTGGACTACCAAGCTGATCAAGGCAGGGACCAGACCGCCAAGGACAACCAGCTGGTCTCCGACCTCAAGGCTGTCGGACTCCAGATGAACCGTAATCCTGTGCCGCCGCAAGCCTTCGATGATCAGTGGAGGTCAGGCAAGCTGATGGCGCACACCAACTGGGAAATCTCCAATGTCGGCATCTCACTCATCCAGCCGTTCTGGCTGATTCCGGTCGAGGCGACGCGGTGGGCGCCGCTGGAGGGCCAGTGGTTCTCGGGCTTGGGCACCGAGACCAACGACGAGGAGACCGACGTCGATCCCTGGAAGCGGACCCCGCCGCGGATGGACGCCGAGAAGGACGGCCCGATCGCCAAGCTGTGGGATCTCTACAACCGTGCCAGGGTCGAGCCGGACCGGATGAAGCAGATCGAGCTCGTCTGGGAGATCGAGAAGATCCACATCTCCGACGGCCCGTTCTTCATGGGCTGTGTGGCGAACTACCCGCAGGTGATGGTGGCGAAGACCGGCTTGCGCAACATTCCCCGCAAGGAGAATCTCGCCACGGGCGGGCTGGTGAATCCCTGGGGGCACCCCACTCCGGCGGTCTACGACCCGGAGTGCTTCTACTGGGAGAACCCGAGCTGACCAGCATCCCGGCTCACACTCCAGGAAAGGACAGTGCAGAGGTGACCGCGCCAACACCGAACCGGCCGCTGCGGTTCGCCGCCGTCGGATTGGACCACTCCCACGCATTCGGACAGATCGCAGGCCTGCTCGGCCAAGGCTGTGAGCTGGTGGGCCTGTCCTCCGACGACAGCTCCGCCGCGGTCGCCCGAACGGCCGCCGAACGATGGCCCGACGTGGCCTGGAATGAGGATCCGGAGGCTCTCCTGGAGGACCCTTCGATCGATCTGATCGTCACGGCGGCCGTTCCCGACCGACGCGCCGCGATCGCGCTCACTGCGCTGCGGAACGGCAAGGACGTGGTGGCGGACAAGCCGGGCTGCATCAGCCTGGACGAGCTCGACGAGCTGGAGAAGGCGGTCGCGGAGTCGGGACGATTCTGGTCGGTCACCTTCTCCGAGCGGTTCGAGGTGCGCTGCGCCGTCAGAGCCGGAGAGCTCGTGCACGCGGGCCGCATCGGCCAGGTCGTGCAGACGCTGGGACTGGGCCCGCACCGCGAGGGCGATCGCGCGCACCTCGCCGGCGGCGAGGGGCGTCCGGAGTGGTTCTACGACCGGGAGCGCACCGGTGGCATCCTCACCGACATCGGCAGCCACCAGATCGACCAGTTCCTCTTCTACACCGGTTCGCAGACCGCTGAGGTCGTCTCCAGCACGGTGGCCAACTACACCCATCCAGACACTCCACCCATGCAGGACTTCGGCGAGGCGGTCCTCCGGTCGCCGACCGCCCACGGATACGTCCGGGTCGACTGGTACACCCCCCAGGGCCTGCCGACCTGGGGCGACGGGCGACTGGTGATTCTGGGCACGGACGGATACATGGAGCTGCGCAAGTACGTCGATCTCGCCGGCCGGTCCGGCACTGATCACCTCTTCGTGGTCGACGGCGCCGGCACCGAGTACGTCGACTGCTCGGACGTGACCCTGCCCTACTACTCCGACCTGGTGCACGACGTGACCCATCGCTCGGAGACGGCGTGCCCGCAGCGCCACACCTTCGAGGTGATGCGCCTGGCGATCACCGCGCAGCAGAGTGCGACGAAGCGGGGGCACGCTCAATGAACAGCGCTCGGTCAGATCGGCGGCTCCGGGTCGGCATCGTCGGTTGCGGGGGGATCGCCCGCTCCCACGCCCGCGCCTACCGCGACAACGAGCGAGCGGAGCTGGTGGGTGGCTTCGACATCGTCCCGGACCGAACCACCGGCTTCGCCGCGGAGCAGGGCGGTGCCGCCTATCGGACGCTCGGTGAGCTGCTCGACCAGGCACCGGATCTGGTCTCGGTCGCGACCCCGCCGGGCAGTCACACGGCGGTGACCAAGGCGGTCCTCGAGGCGGGCTGCTCGGTGCTCTTGGAGAAGCCGCCGACCACCAACCTGGCCGACATGGACGTCCTCGCCGCCGCTGAGGCGGCCAGCGCGGGATCGCTGTACGTGGTCTTCCAACACCGGCACGGATCCGCTGCCCGCCGCGCCCACCGGCTTCTCACTTCGGGGGCCCTCGGCGCCCCACAGGTCGCCGTCTGCGAGACCCTCTGGTACCGCCCCGACAGCTACTTCCTCCCGGACTGGCGTGGCAACTGGGAGGGCGAGGGTGGCGGACCCACGCTCGGCCACGGTATTCACCAGATCGACCTGCTGCTGCATCTGATGGGTGACTGGGAGAGTCTGGATGCCCGAGCGGCCAAGATCGGTCGGCCCATCGAGTTCGAGGACGTGTCGATGGCCGTCGTCACCTTCGCCAGCGGCGCGATCGGCTCCGTCGTGACCAGCCTCCTCTCCCCGCGAGAGCTCAGCCGGATCCGGATCGACACCACCGGCGGCACCCTCGAGGTGAACCACGTGTACGGCTACCGCGACACCGACTGGTCGTGGTCACCCGCTCCCGATGCCTCGGAGGCCGACACTCTCGGTCGCGATCCCGGGCCCAGGGGGGACGATGGGAGCAGCGCCCTTGGCGATCGTGCCAGCATCTGGGACGCCTCGGCCGGAGCGGATGTCCCCTCCAACCACGCGGCCCAGATCAACCAGCTGATCGACGACCTGCTCGCCGATCGACCGCACGCCACGACCTTGGCGAGCGCCCGGCCCACCATGGAGTTCGTCACCGCTGCGTACATGTCTGCCCTCGAAGGTGGCAGCGTCCGCCGTGGCGACCTGAGCCCGGACCACGGCTTCTACCGCCGCCTCGACGGTGGGCTCCCGGCCGACCGGGTCGCCCGTCGGCTCAACATCGGCTAGACGGCTACGCCGGGTGCAGCCCTGTCGCCACCGTTACGCTCGACCATCCCTCCGGAGTGGATGGGCCGGATCTCGACACCACCGCCGGCTCGGAGCGCAGGGTTGGTGCGGGCGAGCTCGATCGCCTCGTCGAGATCCCGTGCTTCGATGATGTAGAAGCCGGCGACGATGTTCGTCACGTCGACGAACGGGCCCGCGGTCACGCCGTCGGCGCGGACAGATGTCGCCATGTTCCGAGGCGTGAACGCCCAGGCACCGACCATCGCATCGGCCGCCGTCATCTCGTCAGCATGGGAGTCGCACTCGGCGATGTCGTCAGACGATGCTTCCGGCGCGTGGGCTGAGTCGCCGACGTAGATCAGAACGCCGAACTGCGCCATGAGTGGTCTCCTTGCTCGATTTGCTGGTCACCTACACCTCCGGGACGGAACCGGCAGCCGGACATCGACACGTCTCGACCAGGAATTTCGGAGAATTCGGGCCATCGGTCTCAGCGGCAGGTGTAGCCGCCGTCGATGGGCAGGGACACTCCGCTGATCATCGAGGCGCCGTCGCTGAGCAGGAAGACGATGGGGGCGGCGATCTCGGCCTCGGTGGCCCAGCGGCCGAGCGGCATGGCGTCCAGGAACGGGCCCTCGATGTCGGGGCGGCCCCAGTACCAGGCCGACATCGGCGTCATCACCACCGTGGGGTTCACGCTGTTGACGCGGATGTTGTGCCGGCCGAGCTCGAGCGCGGAGACACGGGTGATGTTGTCCAGAGCGGCCTTCGAGGAGCCGTACGAGATGTGGCCGCTGAGCGCGACGAGTCCGGCCTGGGATGACACGTTCACGATGGAGCCACCACGGCCGAGCCGGATCATCGACCGCGAGGTGTACTTGGTGACCAGCAGGGCGCCGCGGGCGTTGATGGTGATCACCTTGTCGAAAACGGCGATGTCGGTGTCCATCGGGGTCGCGATCTCGCCGCCGAATCCGCCGCAGTTCACCACTCCCCAGACGTCGAGATCAGCCAGCGCCTCTCGGACGCTGTCCTCGGAGGTGAGGTCGAAGGGCAGCACTCGACAGCCGGTCGCTTCGGCGAGCTCGCCGAGAGCCTCCTCGGACCGTCCGCTCGCGATCACCTCCGCACCGGCGCCGACCAGCTGTCGTACGGTCTCGCCGCCGATGCCTCCGGAGGCGCCGGTCACCAAGATGGGGCGGCCGTCGAAGTCGGTCATGGGCGAAGCCTCTCGAGAGTGCAGGAGCGATTCCGGGCGACACGCCCGATCTCTCCAGGCAATGCCCTGTCGCTCGGAATCGTGACGAACGAGCGAGAATCCGCGGAGCCCATGAGCGCGGAGCGCGGAGCGCGACAATCAGACTCGGTCATGGGCGAAGTCTCTCGAGAGTGCAGGAGCGATTCCGGGCGAGGCCTTCCCTGCGTGGCGTCAGAGTAGCCGTTGCGAGCCTGCGAAGCATTCCGCGGGTCAACCAGACCCGAGCTGGTCGCGGCGGCGGGTGAGGTACGCGATCTCGGCGGTGTTGCCGGCCAGCTCGATCGCCTTCTCGTACGCAGCCCGGGCAGCTGCCGACCGGCCGAGTCGACGCAGCAGGTCGGCACGCGTCGCGTGGTAGGCGTGGTAGCCATCCAGGTGTTGTCCTGAGCCTGTCGAAGGGCCGAGCCGGTCGACCATCGCCAGGGCAACCTCGGGCCCGTCGAGCTCAGCGATCGCGACTGCCCGATTGAGCTCGACGATCGGCGATGGGTCGATGCCGGCCAGCTGGTCGTAGAGGGCGACGACCTGGGACCAGTCGGTGTCGCGAACATCTCCGGCGGAGGTGTGGACGGCGTTGACAGCAGCCAGGATCTGGTAGCGGCCCGGGCGTCCCTGACCCGCAG
>DASQLI010000187.1:0-8748 GCA_035630075.1 Microlunatus sp. | reverse complement strand
CCACCGGGTGCGGCAGCGGGTCGGGCAGAGGCGGCAGGCTCACCCGGTCACCTTACGGTCAGCGCGCGGGAGACCCGGGCCTGGTGACGCAGGTCAGCGGGCTTCGAGGGCTGCGTCGTACAGGGCGTTCTTGCGGACGCCGGTGGCTGCTGCGACCTCGGCCACCGCCTCTCTGAGCCGTACGCCGTCGGCCACCCGGGCCTTGACCCGTTCGACAGCGCCGGCCAGCTCGGTGGCCGGGTCGCTGGTCACCCCGGCGATGACGATCGTCACCTCGCCGCGCACACCGCCGGCGGCCCAGGTCGCCAGCTCACCCAGCCCGCCACGGACGATCTCCTCGTAGGTCTTCGTCAGCTCTCGGCAGACCACGCCACGACGATCGGCGCCGAGCACGTCGGCCGCAGCAGTCAGCATCTCCATCGTCCGGTGCGGGGCCTCGAACAACACCATCGTCCGCGGCTCGCGGGCCAGCTCGGCGAGGCGCCGACCACGCTCCCCCGGCTTACGCGGGAGGAAGCCCTCGAAGCAGAACCGGTCGACTGGCAGCCCGGACACGGCCAACGCCGTCAGCACGGCCGACGGGCCAGGGACCGCGGTCACCCGTACGCCTGCCTCGACCGCCGCGACGACCACCCGGTAGCCCGGGTCGGACACCGAGGGCATCCCCGCGTCGGTCGCCACCACCACGGTGGCCCCGTCGACCAGAGCCGCCACCAGCTCCGGCGTCCGGGCGACCTCGTTGCCGTCGAAGTAGGAGACGATCCGAGCCGCCGTCGAGGCTCCGAGCCGCTCCAGCAGCGAGCGCAGCCGGCGGGTGTCCTCGGCGGCGATCATGTCAGCCTCGATGAGCGCGCGGACCAGCGCCGGGCTGGCGTCGGTCACGTCCCCGATCGGTGTACCGGCCAGGACCAGCAACCCAGGTTCCGCCACAGCCCCACTCTTCCAGGGCGTTCTCAGCAGTTGCTCACGGGCGCCCAGAGCTACCCCCGCACACAGGTTCGGCTACATACACTCTCCCCCGTGAGTGTGCTCGCCCCGCCTGAGGACGTCGCGTCCCCGAAGGGGCCAGACGCCGCACCGGCCACGGCAACATCACCACCGACCACGATCGAGCGACTACGGGTCCTTCCGATGACCGACCGGCTCGCCGGATGGCTGGTCACCGGTGCGGTCACCGCGATCGCGTTCGTGCTGCGCGTCGTCCATCTCGGCCGGCCCAACGCGCTGATCTTCGACGAGACCTACTACGCCAAGGACGCCTACTCGCTGCTGCGGTTCGGCTACGAACGGTCCTGGCCCAAGGACGCCAACACCCAGATCCTCGCCGGCAATCCCGATGTCCTCAAGGACACGTCGTCGTTCATCGTCCACCCGCAGCTCGGCAAGTGGCTGATCGCCCTCGGGGAGCACTTCTTCGGCATGACCTCGGTCGGCTGGCGGGTGGGCCCGCTGATCGTCGGCACGCTGCTCGTGCTGGTGCTGACCCGCCTGGTCCGGCGGGTCTCCCGCTCGACCCTGATCGGCGGCCTCGCCGGTCTGCTGCTGGCCTTCGACGGACTGTCGTTCGTGATGTCCCGCGTCGCCTTGCTGGACATCTTCCTGGCGTTCTTCCTGGTCGCGGCCGTGGCGTGCTTGGCTGCGGATCGGGACTGGTTCCGCAACCGGCTCGCCGACCACCTCCAGCGAAGTGGTCAGGCCGACCTCGGCGGACGGTTCGGACCGGGGCTGATCGTGCGGCCGTGGCGGATCGCCGCCGGCCTGTGCTTCGGGCTCGCCCTGGGTAGCAAGTGGAACGCCCTGTACGTGCTGGCCGCCTTCGCTCTGCTCAGTCTGGCCTGGGACGTCGGCGCCCGCCGGCTGGCCGGAGCAGGCCCGCGCGCCTACACCGGGATCGCGCGCGACGGCGTACCAGCCTTCGTCTCGCTGGTTCTGCTGTCCGCCGTGGTCTACCTGAGCACCTGGGCAAGCTGGCTGGTCAACCCCGGTGGTCACGACCGCGACTGGGGCGCCAACCACCCCGATGCCTGGACCACGCGGATCCTGGGGGACGGACTGGCGTCGTTGATCCAGTACCACAAGGACATCTGGGGCTTCCACACCGGCGACTACATCAACAACGCGACACACTCCTACGACGCCAAGCCGATCGGCTGGCCGCTGGTCGTCCGCCCGCTGTCGATGCACTACAACGGCGACGTCGCGTCCGGTACCGACGGCTGCACCGCGGACAAGTGCGTCAGCGCAGTGCTGGCCATCGGGACGCCGGTGCTGTGGTGGGCCGGGGTGATCGCCCTGGTCGCCGCCGCGATCTTGTGGATCGCTGCCCGGGACTGGCGGTTCGGCATCCCTGTCGTCGGGGTGCTGAGCGTCTGGCTGCCCTGGTTCTCCTACGACACCCGCCCGGTCTTCTACTTCTACGCCATCGCGCTGATCCCGTTCACCGTGATGGCGGTGGCCCTGTGCCTGGGCCGGCTGATCGGGGACGCCCGGGCGGGTGACCGCCGGATGCTCGGCGGCATCCTGGCCGGCGCGTTCGTGGCCTTGGTCGCCGTCGACTTCGCCTGGCTCTACCCGATCCTGTCCGGGGAGGCCATCACCTACGAGCAGTGGCGGGCCCGGATGTGGTTCCGCAGCTGGATCTGAGCCGCGCCGACGACCGGGCTGTGACTCTCGGTGCGTCGCCCTCCGCGAGGCTCGGACTAGAGTCATTCGTCCAGGCACGTCTCTCTCGTCCTCGCACGACCCCTCACGGTGGCTGCTCGTCCACCGGCGACGACGGCACGAAGGAGGTTGCACCGACCCATGGGCATGTATGTCGCTCGACGGCTGCTGAACTACGTCATCCTGCTGTTCGTGGCGGTCAGCCTGAGCTACCTGCTCGCCGCCACCCAGCTCAATCCGCGAGCCTTGTACGAGGTCCGCAACCCCCCGCTGGACCCGGTGATCGTCGAGCAGACCCTGCGGGCCAAGAACCTCAGTGACCAGGTGCCCCTGCTGCAGCGCTACTGGACGTGGTTGTCCGGAATCATCTTCCACTGGGACTGGGGCCAGTCCCCGTCCGGCGGCAGTGTCAACGAGGAGGTGAGCCGGCGCATCTGGGTCAGCCTCCGGCTGATCACCATCGGCTCGCTGCTGGGCATCTTCATCGGCGTGGTCATCGGCGCCTGGACCGCGATCCGTCAGTACAAGATCTCCGACCGCTTCTTCACCTTCGCCGCCCTGTTCCTGCTGTCGGTGCCGTCGTTCGTGGTCGCCAGCGTGCTGCAGGTGTGGGCCACCGACGCCAACAACGCATCCGGGCTACGGATCTTCGAGTTCGTCGGCGAGACCGGTGAGGCAGGAACTTATCCGGGCGCCTGGCTCGTCGACCGGTTCCAGCACTTGCTGCTGCCCACCGTCGTGCTGCTCCTGCTGAATGCGGCGTTCTTCAGTCGCATCCAGCGCAACCTGATGCTCGACTCCCTGGGCGCCGACTACGTCCGGACGGCGCGCGCCAAAGGCCTTCCGCAATCCCGGGCGGTGATGAAGCACGCCTTGCGCACCTCACTCATCCCCACCGGCACCTACTTCGCGTTCAGCGTGGCCACGCTGTTCACCGGGGCCACCTTCATGGAGATCATCTTCTCCTTCCACGGCATGGGCGAGTACGGCGTGAGCACGATCCTCGGCCAGGACGTGAACGGAGCCGTCGCCGTGACAGCGTTCAGCGGTGTCTGCGTGCTGGGCGGCGCCATCCTGGCCGACATCATGGTGGCCGTCCTCGACCCGCGTGTGCGGCTGAGCTAGAAAGGGTTGGGGCGCAGTGACCGATAACAGAGCCGAGGTCGCGCTCGAGGTCGACGGAGACCAGATCGAGCCCGTCCAGCCGACGCCGGGCGAGAGGCGGATCAGCCGGCGCCGGCTCATCTGGCGCCGGTTCCTGCGCAACAAGACCGCCGTCGTCGGCGCGGTGATCATCATCCTGCTGATCATCATCGCCTTGATCGGCCCGTACATCTCCCCGTGGGCGTACGACGAGATCGACCGTCGGGCCTACCTCGAGCCGCCGAGCGACAGCCATCCGCTGGGCACCACGCAGAGCGGCCGGGACATGCTCGCCCTCACCCTGCGCGGCCTCCGCAAGTCGCTGCTGATCGGCTTCCTGGTGGCCATCATCTCGACCAGCGTCGCGGCCATCGTCGGATCCTTCGCCGCCTACTTCGGCGGCTGGTTCGAGCGGGTCTCACTCTGGGTGATCGACCTGCTGCTGGTGATCCCGTCGTTCCTGCTGATCGCGCTGATGTCGACCGGTGGTCCGAAGGGGCCCTACTCGTGGCTGCTGCTGGTGCTGCTGCTGGCCGCATTCTCCTGGGTGCTGTCGGCCCGGGTGGTGCGGTCGCTGTCGATGTCGGTCAAGGAACGCGACTACGTCCAGGCCGCCAAGTTCATGGGTCTGGCCGCACCCAAGACGATCGTCCGCCATATCCTGCCCAACATCTCCTCGCTGCTGATCATCGATGCCACCCTGAACGTCGGTGCGGCGATCCTGGCCGAGACCGGCCTGTCGTTCTTCGGCTTCGGCGTCCAGGCACCCGACACCTCCCTCGGCACGCTGTTGGGTGAGGGCGCCCGGCAGGTCAACAGCTTCCCCTGGCTGTTCACCGGCCCGGCCGTCGTCGTGGTGCTGCTCGTGCTCAGCGTGAACGCCGTCGGCGACGGTTTGCGGGACGCTCTCGATCCCAGCTCCGGCTCTGGAGGTAACGCATGAGCTCTGCACCTGGCCTGACTGCCCCCTCGGGCAAGGTCCGCCGGACCACGTCCGGAACCGTGCTGGAGGTCAACGACCTGCACGTCACGTTCCCCTCCGAGGCAGGACCGGTGCAGGCCGTTCGGGGTCTCGACTTCGCCTTGGCCGCCGGCGAGACCATGGCCATCGTCGGCGAGTCCGGCTCCGGCAAGTCGGTCACCTCGTTGGCGATCATGGGCCTGCACCCGACCTCGGCGAAGATCACCGGGTCGATCAAGCTGCACGGCGACGAGCTGCTCGGCCGCAGCGACGACTCGATGTCGCAGCTGCGCGGGAACGAGCTCGCGATGATCTTCCAGGACCCGCTCTCCGCGTTGACCCCGGTGTACACCATCGGTGATCAGATCATCGAGACGATGCAGGTGCATCACGACATCTCCCGAGCGGCCGCCACGGAGCGTGCCGTGGAGCTGCTCGACCTGGTCGGCATCCCCAACCCGCAGGTCCGGGTCAAGTCGTTCCCGCACGAGTTCTCCGGCGGTATGCGGCAGCGCGCCATGATCGCCATGGCCATCGCCAACGACCCGGACGTGATCATCGCCGACGAGCCGACGACCGCCCTCGACGTCACCATCCAGGCCCAGGTGCTGGAGGTCTTGAAGCGGGCGCAGCAGGAGACCGGCGCGGCGGTGATCATGATCACCCACGACCTCGGCGTGGTGGCCGGCATCGCCGACCGGGTGACGGTGATGTACGCAGGCCGTCCGGTCGAGCAGGGCACCGTGGATGAGATCTTCTACTCCCCGCGGATGCCGTACACCATCGGGTTGCTCGGTGCGGTGCCGCGACTGGACGCGGCGGACAAGGAGGCACTGGCCACGCTGGAGGGCAACCCGCCGTCGGTGGTGCACCTGCCGCCCGGGTGTCCGTTCGAGCCTCGCTGCCCGATGTCCACCGATGCCTGCCGCACCGAGGAGCCGCCGTTGGCCCCGACCGACCAGCCCGGTCACACCGCAGCCTGCATCTACTCAGCCCGGATCGCGGCGGAGAAGCTGACGTACGCCGACATCTTCCCGGTGCCCGTCATCCCCAGCTCGCCGCTGGAGCGGACTCCCCGTGAGCAGCGCGAGACGGTGCTGTCCTTGCAGGACATGAAGCGGCACTATCCGCTGATGAAAGGCGCGGTGTTCCGTCGCCGGATCGGCACCGTGTACGCGGTCGACGGGATCGACCTCGAGGTCAAGGAGGGTGAGACCCTCGGTCTGGTGGGCGAATCGGGCTGCGGCAAGAGCACCACCTTGCTGGAGATCTTGAACCTCAAGCCACCCACCGGCGGTGGGATCGCGGTGCTGGGCAAGGACGTCGGGGCGCTGCAGCGCCGTGATCGCAAGCAGATGCGCCGCGACCTGCAGGTCGTGTTCCAGGACCCGATGGCCTCGCTGGACCCGCGGATGCCGGTGTTCGACCTGATCGCCGAGCCGCTCGGGGTCTTCGGCTACAGCGCCAAGGCGACCGAGGACCGGGTGAACGAGCTGCTCCGACTGGTCGGCCTGGAGCCCAGCCACGCCAGTCGCTATCCGCAGCAGTTCTCCGGTGGCCAACGGCAGCGGATCGGGATCGCCCGGGCGCTGGCCCTGGAGCCGAAGCTGATCGTCCTCGACGAGCCCGTGTCGGCACTGGACGTCTCGATCCAGGCCGGAGTGATCAACCTGCTCGACGAGCTGAAGGCCGAGCTCAATCTGTCGTACCTGTTCGTGGCCCACGACCTCGCCGTGATCAGACACATCGCCGACCGGGTGGCCGTCATGTATCTCGGCAAGATCGTCGAAGTGGGAGAAGTCGACAGCGTGTACGACCACCCGACGCACCCCTACACCCAGGCTCTGCTGTCGGCGATCCCGATTCCCGATCCGGAAAAGGAACGGAGCCGGACCCGGATCCTACTGACCGGCGATCTGCCGAGTCCGGCGAACCCTCCGTCGGGTTGCCGGTTCCGCACCCGCTGCCAGAAGTTCCCCACCCTGACCGAGGCCGAGCAGCAGCGCTGCATCACCGAGGTGCCGCCGCTGCTCCCCGTGACCGAGGGGGACCATACGTCCGCATGTCATTACAACGAGGAGCGGGCGGTCGTCTAGCCGGTTCACGCCTGAGAGGACATCGTTAGGAGGCTGTGACCCCCCTGAACGTGGCATCGTGAATTGACAAGTCGTAGGGTCTGTTGGTCCGGGTTCGCTCGGGAAATCGAGAACTTCTCTGGAGGCAATGTGAAGGCACGCAAGATCTTGGTGGCGCCTTTCGTCGCCGGAGCGCTCGTGCTGAGCGCTTGCGGTGGCGGTGGTGGCGACGCCGGCGGCGGGAGCGAACCCGCCGAGTCGATCGCCCCGATCAGCTCGCAGGACATCAACATCAAGGACCGGGGCGAGCTCGCCCAGGGCGGCACGGTCCGGCTGTCCATCGCGGACTTCGGTAGCAACTGGAACCCGAACCACGTGGACGGTAACAACAACGGTTTGTCCCAAGCGCGCCGCGCCCTGATCCCGCAGTTCTTCAATTTCGACCCGAAGGGCGTGCCGTCTCCCAACCCCGACTGGGTGGTCTCGGCCGAAGAGACCAACGCCAACCCGACAACCGTGAACTTCAAGCTCAATCCGAAGGCGGTCTGGGGTGACGGCTCGCCGGTCGACGCCGACGACATGACTGCCACGTGGAAGGCCTGCAACGGGGAGAACAAGGAGTTCAACTGCGCCGCCACCCAGGGCTACGATCAGATCGCCTCGATCACCACCGGGGCCGACAAGTTCGATGTCACCGTCACGTTCAAGTCCACCTACCCCGACTGGACGCAGCCGTTCTCCTACCCGGGCACTCTCAAGGCGGAGAGCGTCAAGGACGTCAACACCTTCAACACCGGCTGGAAGAACCTGAACAACGACTGGCTGTCCGGACCCTTCAAGGTGGCGAGCTTCGACAACAGTCAAAAGGTTCTCACCGAGGTTCCCAACGAGAAGTGGTGGGGCGAGAAGCCGCTGCTGGACACGATCACCTTCCGGGCCATCTCGCCGGACGCCAACGCGGCCGCGTTCGCCAACAACGAGCTGGACGCCTTCGACATCGGTCCTGATCCGGACGCCTACCAGCGGGTCAAGGGTGTCTCCGATGCCAGCATCCGCCAGGCCGCCGGCCCGAACTTCCGGCAGTTCACCTTCAACACCAAGGCGGGGGTGCTGACCGATCAGAAGGTGCGGCAGGCCATCGTCAAGGGTCTCGACCGGGAGGCCATCGGCGCCTCCGACCTGGCCGGCATCGACTGGCCGGTTCAGCCGCTGAACAACAACATCCTGCTGCAGAACCAGGAGGGTTACGCCGACGTGGCCAAGGAGACCGGGATCGATTTCGACCCGGAAGCGGCCAAGGCAGATCTGGATGCGCTGGGCTGGACCGCCGGCTCCGATGGCATCCGGGAGAAGGACGGCAAGAAGCTCGCGGTGAAGTTCGCTCAGCTGAGCGGTGTCCCCGTCTCGGCGAACGAGGCGTTGCAGGCCCAGAACATGCTGAAGGAGATCGGCGTCAAGGTCGACGTCGTCGACGTGCCGGTCGCGAAGTTCCAGGATGGGTCCGTGCTCAGCCAGCACGAGTTCGAGATCATCGCCTTCAGCTGGATCGGCACCCCGTACCCGTTCTTCGGCATCAGCCAGATCTATGGCACCGGGTCGGACAGCAACTACTCCCAGCTCTCGGTGCCGGAGATCGATGAGAACGCCAAGCTGATCAACTCGGAGACCGACAAGGCGAAGCGGATCGACCTCACCAACCAGACGGCGAAGATCATCTGGGAGAACGTGATGACCCTGCCGCTCTACCAGCGACCGGAGCTCACCGCCGTCAAGACCAAGCTCGCCAACTACGGCTCGTTCGGTCTGAGCAACCCGCAGTGGGAGAACGTCGGCTACGAGAAGTAGTCCGCCCCCGATGCGGTTGACGTGAGCCCGAGGGGCCGGTGGAGTCTCCACCGGCCCCTCGGT
>DASQLI010000186.1:0-28825 GCA_035630075.1 Microlunatus sp. | reverse complement strand
ATGTCGCGAACCCGATGGCTCGATGGGTGGTTCGCTGTCAGGGTGCACCGATGGCCTTGGCCAGACGCTGGCCCAGGGTTGGCCAGACCTTGTCGTCGCCGTGTCGCCCGGTGAGAGCGACCACTGGGCGGCGGCGGGAGCGGCCGCGCTACTCCTGGCTGAAGGCCAGGGCCGCCGCCCCGAGCAGCCCGGCCGTCTCCAGGATGGCCGGCCGCAGCTCCAGGTCTTTGACGTAGTCCAGCACGGCGAAGTCCAGCAGGTGCCGGCGTAGCGGATCGAAGATCACGGCACCGGCCTTGGACACGCCACCACCGAGGACGACCACCGACACGTCGAGCTCGGTGGCGGTGGTGGCGATACCGGCGGCCAGCGCCCGCATCCCGTGGTCGATCACCCGCAGCGCGATCTCATCGCCTGCCCGAGCCGCGGCGGTCAGGGCACGGGCGTCGTCGCCCCCGGCCCAGCCCCGCTGCTTGGCGGCCGCCACCAGCGCTGGTCCGCGGGCGTACATCTCGGTGCAGCCGTGCCCGCCGCAGACGCACCGCGGCCCCCACGCGTTGACGCTGATGTGCCCGAGGTGCACGGCGTTGCCGGTGACTCCGGTGAACAGCCGGTTGTTGATGACAGCTCCGCCGCCGACGCCCGTGGAGAGCACCATGCCGATCATCGAGTCGACGTCACGGCCCGCTCCCAGCCAGTGCTCACCGAGGGCGAAGCAGTGGCCGTCGCCGGCCAGGGCGACTCTGATCGCGTCCTTGTCGTACTGCTCGGCGATCACCGCGTGCACCCGAGCCGAGATGGGGAACCCTCGCCAGGCACCGATGTTGACTGGCGAGATGGTGCCGGCCGGGCCGTCGATCGGGCCGGCCGAGGAGATGCCGACGCGGATCCGGTCCCTCGTCGAGGCGAGGCTGCCCAGCAGCGCCCGGACAGCGGACTCGACACCGGCGAACACTGTCTCGGGATCGGTGGAGACGGCGGTGGGTCGCAACTGGTCGGCGACCACCGTGCCCTCGCTGTCGACCACGGCAGCGGCGATCTTGGTGCCGCCGATGTCGATGGCCAGGACGGCAGACTCGGTCACGAGCGGAGCCTCTCGGGAGTGCAGGAGCGATCAGGTGCGACACGTTCTTCGTCATACCTGATCGTGACGAACGAGCGAGATCTCGCGCAGCTCGTGACCGCGGAGCGCGGAGCGCGACCGGCAGACGCTGACATGGGAACGACATTATTGCCTGACAGTAGAGTGGTCGATCGTGGCTGGTCCGGACTTCCCTGCAGAGCTCTCCGCCCTCGACAAGGCGCTGACGTCGATCGAGGCCGTCGTCGACCCTGCCGGCAAGCAGGCCGAGATCGCCGACCTCTCCGAGCAGGTGGCCGCCCCCGATTTGTGGGACGACGTGGAGAACGCCCAGCGGATCACCTCCAAGCTGTCGTCCCTGCAGTCCGAGATCGACCGGCTTGCCGAGCTGCGGTCACGCCTGGACGACCTCGGCATCATGGTCGAGCTGTCCACCGAGGAGGCCGACGCCGCCGCCCTGGCCGAGGCCGAGACCGAGCTGTCGTCCCTGCAGCAGGCGGTCGAGTCTCTGGAGGTCCGCACGCTGTTGGCGGGGGAGTACGACCCTCGTGACGCTCTGGTCACCATCCGCTCCGAGGCGGGCGGCGTCGACGCCGCCGACTTCGCCTCGATGCTGCTGCGGATGTACCTGCGCTGGGCGGAGCGGCACGGCTATCCGACTGAGGTGTACGACACCTCCTACGCCGAGGAGGCGGGGATCAAGTCCGCGACCTTCCAGGTGCGCGCGCCGTACGCGTACGGGACCCTGTCGGTCGAGCAGGGCACCCACCGCCTGGTCCGGATCTCCCCGTTCGACAACCAGGGTCGGCGCCAGACGTCGTTCGCCGGGGTGGAGGTGC
The DNA here is from genome assembly GCA_035630075.1 of Microlunatus sp. Taxonomy (GTDB): domain Bacteria; phylum Actinomycetota; class Actinomycetes; order Propionibacteriales; family Propionibacteriaceae; genus Microlunatus. The sequence goes on along the minus strand of DASQLI010000186.1, from coordinate 26,905 downwards.
TGCCGGTGACCGAGGAGACCGACCACATCGACATCCCCGAGTCCGACATCCGGATCGACGTGTTCCGGTCCTCGGGACCGGGCGGGCAGAGCGTCAACACGACCGACTCGGCCGTCCGGATCACCCACCTGCCCACCAACATCGTGGTGTCCTGCCAGAACGAGAAGTCTCAGCTGCAGAACAAGGCCGCCGCGCTGCGGGTGCTGCAGTCCCGGTTGCTGGAGAAGGCACGGCGCGACCGCGAAGCCGAGATGAACGCCCTGAAGGGCGACGGCGGCAACAGCTGGGGGTCGCAGATGCGGTCCTACGTGCTGCACCCTTACCAGATGGTCAAGGACCTGCGGACAGACTTCGAGGTGTCCAGCCCCGACGCCGTCTTCGACGGCGAGCTGGATGGCTTCATCGAGTCCGGCATCCGCTGGCGCAAGACGGTCGAGAAGGTCTGAGCCGGCCCTCGCTCAGCAGGCTGTCCACCCGCCGTCCACGGTGAGAACGTGGCCGGTCACGTAGCTGGAGGCATCCGAGGCCAGGAACAGCACGGGCCCTTCCAGCTCCTGGAGACCGGGGATGCGCTTCAGGAGCGTCCGACCGATGATCCGACGCCGCTGGTCGGGGTCGGCGAGCTCGCCGGTCAACGGCGTGGGGAAGAAGCCCGGGGCGATTGCGTTGACCCGGACGCCCCGGGCTCCCCACTGTTCCGCCAGGTGCCGGGTGAAGGTGATCAACCCGCCCTTGGCAGCGTGGTAGCCCGCCATCCCGCCACCGGAGCTGATCTGTCCGAAGATCGAGGCGATGTTGATCACCGAGCCGCCGGGCCGTTGCCGCAGCAACCGGGCCGTCAGCCGGCAGAGGTCGATGGGTGCCACCAGGTCGAGCTCGATGATCTCAGTCACCTCCGGCAGTACCTGGCTCTCGAGAGCGCCGCTGTCGCAGGTGCCGGCGCAGTTGACCAGCACGTCCAGGTGCCCGTGGTGGGCGGCGATCGCGTCGACCAGCTGCGCTCGGAAGGCGGGGTCTCGGAGGTCGCCGGGGATGACCAGGGGACTGCCGCTCAGGCCGCTGGCCGTCTGCTGCAGCCGCTCGGGGTCTCGCGCGGTGAGCACCACGTCGGCTCCGGCGCCGCTCAGGGTCGCCGCGGTCCGAGCGCCGAGCCCGGACGAGGCTCCGGTGACCAGCGCCAGCCGACCGTGGAGCCGGAACGGCGCTGTCGGATCTGTCGTGGACGTGCTCATGCGTCCTCCTGTGCGTACGTGACTGGAGCGGTCCGGACACGACTCAGTCTGATCCGGTGAGGCTGGAGTGTGCTTGGACCGACGTTGGCCGGACCTTGGGGTCAGCCGAGCAGCTCGCGGTAGTAGTCCTGCACGAGCGGGCTGGGGTCGGTGCCCAGCTCCTCGCGCAGGATCTCTCGAAGCCGTCCGTACGCCGCCAGCGCCTCGGCCACGTTCCCGCCCGCGGCGAGCGCGCGCATCAGCAGCAGATGACTCGTCTCCCGCAGCGGAGCCAGCTCGACGAGCTCTCGGGCGGAACGCACGGCGGCCACCAGCTCGGCGCCGCCGAGGCCCAGGCAGGCCGTGGCGTAGCACTCCAGCGCCCGGACCCGGACGTCGTCCAGCCGCCGCCGCCACGCGTCGAGCCAGGTGGCTTCACAGTCCGCCAGCAGGATGCGTCGACTCACGAACTCCGCGGCCAGGCTCGCGTACCAGGCTCGAGTCCACTGCTCGCCGGTCACCGCCGACTCGGCCGCGTGCAAGGCCGCCATCGCGTGCTCGACGTCGACGTGACTGCGCTCGGGCAAGACGATCGCCAGCTCCGTGCGGCCACGGATCAAGGACGGTCCGAGGGCTGACCGCAGCTTGGAGACGAGCACCGTGAGCGCCCCGGACGCGGCCGGCGGCGGCGCCTCGCCCCACAGCGCGTCGACCAGCGTCGGCCTGGGGATCGGCTGCGGACGGTGCAGCACCAGGTAGGCCAGCAGCAGCCGACCTTGCCGGCCGGGCACCTGCTGGCCGACGCTGCGCCCGTTCACCTCGACGGCGAACGTCCCGCACAGCTGCACTCGAACTCCGACATCGTGCTGCACATCCCCACCTCGGCCATCTGTGCTACACCGTGAACATAACCTTCGGGAGGTGGACGATGATCCGTCAGGTGCGCTGCGAGTGCGGTTTCACCGCCCGCGGTCGGACCGATGACGAGGTGATCACGCTCATCCTCGCTCATGTCGCCGAGGACCACCCCGATCTGGCGACGGTCGAGACCGCTGACGACGTCCGCGGCTGGATCGAGCTCGTGCCCGAGTGAGCCCGGGTGGGCGGCCGCGAAATCCCGGCGAACGCGGCCGGCTCACCTAGACTCGACGATGGCCTGTCCCCGGGTACCACGCCCGGCTCCTGTCGTCTACCCCCTGGCCGAGGCGTGACGTGATTCGTTTCGACAACGTGAGCAAGACCTACGACGGACAGCGGCGCGCCGCACTGTCGGAGGTGTCGGTCGACATCGAGAAGGGCGAGTTCGTCTTCCTCGTCGGTCCCTCCGGGTCGGGGAAGTCCACTTTCCTCCGGTTGATCCTGCGCGAGCAGCGACCGAGCAAGGGCAAGGTGTTCGTCGCCGGTCGCGAGCTCAACAAGCTGCACAGCTGGAAGATCCCGGGAATGCGCCGCCAGATCGGGACGGTGTTCCAGGATTTCCGACTGCTGCCGAACAAGACCGTGACGGAGAACGTCGCGTTCGCGCTGCAGGTGATCGGCAAGCCGTCCGCCACCATCAAGCGTGTCGTCCCCGAGGTGCTCGATCTGGTCGGCCTGGAGGGCAAGGGCCACCGACTGCCGGAAGAGCTCAGCGGCGGCGAGCAGCAGCGGGTGGCCATCGCGCGCGCCTTCGTCAATCGACCCCAGATCCTCATCGCCGATGAGCCCACCGGGAACCTGGACCCGGCGACGAGCGTGGGCATCATGAAGCTGCTCGACCGGATCAACCGGTCCGAGACCACCGTGTTGATGGCAACCCACGACTCCACCATCGTCGACCAGATGCGCAAGCGGGTGATCGAGCTCGACGACGGTCAGGTCGTCCGTGACCAGAGCCGTGGCGTCTACGGCTACCAATGATCCGAGCCTGACTTCCCCAGCCTGAACACAAGGACCCAGCATGCGCTTCCGCCACATCTTCTCCGAGACCTTCGCCGGCCTCCGACAGAACCTGACCATGACCTTGGCCGTGGTCATGACCATGTGGGTGTCGCTGTCGCTGTTCGGCGCCGGTCTGCTGGCCAACCAGCAGGTGAACCTGATGAAGGGACGCTGGTACGACAGGATCGAGATCTCCATCTTCTTGTGCACGCCGGACGTCGGCGGCGAGAACTGCACGCCGGGCCAGGGCGCCACCGAGGCGGAGAAGGACGCCATCCGCCAGACCCTGGAGGCCAATCCGGAGGTAGCGCCGGACGGGGTCTACTTCGAGTCGAAGCAAGAAGCCTGGGAAGAGTTCCAGAAGGCGTACGAAGGCAACCCGATCCAGGACTCCCTGACCGTGGACCAGATGCAGGAGTCGTTCCGGGTCAAGCTCAAGAACCCTGAGGAGTACCAGGGAGTGGTGAGCGCGGTCACCGGACTCAAGGGAGTTCAGAAGGTCCAGGATCTCAGGAAGTACCTGGACCCGTTCTTCTCCTGGCTCAACCTGCTGCAGTGGGGGACCATCGTGTCCTCCGCGCTGTTGCTGCTGGCAGCTGCCCTGCAGATCGGCAACACCATCCGGCTTGCGGCCTTCGCTCGACGACGAGAGATAGGCATCATGCGCCTGGTCGGAGCGAGCAATCTCTATATCACGCTTCCGTTTCTTTTTGAAGCCATCATTGCCGCACTACTGGGAATCGCTCTCGCATCGGCCACTCTTGTCACAGGCGTTTACTTCGTCATCATGCGTAAAGCTGAAGTCTCTATCCAGTCTTTACCTTGGATTGGGTGGACAGAGACCGGATTGACCGTCTTGGGGGTTGCGGTTGTGGGGCTCGCGCTGTCTATCATCCCGACGCTGATAACGACTCGAAAGTATCTCAGGGTGTAATAAGCAAAATCTCAACCTCAATGGCACCTTGAGGGTCTCGGACCCGAGATTCGAGTCACCGAGATGCGATTGGGGATTGAGCTGTGGGACCGGATCTTCCCTACGTCCGCAAGGACGTTCCGGGCACCAGCGAAGCACCAGAGCACGAGACATGCTTCGCCACCGAGCCGGCCGGGCGCGCACGACGCACGGCGGCGCGCTGCTGGGCTGCGCCCAGGCGGCTCGTCCGCGGGTCGGGCTTGGGCGTACGACTCGTGGTGGCGGTCGGCGTCTCGTCGGCGCTGACTCTGGCGCTGATGGTTCCGCTGGCCAAGGCCGACGACCTGACCGACAGGCGCGATCAGGTGAGGGCCGAGCAGGCCGCCAAGAAGCGAGACCTGAACGAGTCATCCCAGGCCCTGAACTCGGCAGCCGACGCCGTCGACGCCGCCGAGTCCCAGCTGGCCGCCGCGCAGGCGGCGCTGGCCCAGACGCGCATCGAGCTGGCCCGTGCCCAGCGGTTGGACGTGGCCATGGCTGCGAAGCTCGACGCCGCTCGGCTGAAGCTGGCCAAGGCCAAGGCCGCCGTGGCGGCGAACCAGAAGAAGCTGGACGCCGAGAAGAAGCTGGCCGGCCAGATGGTGCGCGACCAGTACCAGCAGCAGACCAACCTGCTGCCGATGGCCCTGCTGGTGGAGAGTGCCAGCACTGCGGACCTGCAGACCCGGCTGCAGTGGTCGACCACCATGTTCGACACGACGGCCGCCACCATCGACCGCACCGAGGACCTGCAGGCCAAGCTGGACGCGGCCAAGAAGAAGCAGGCGGCGATCGAGAAGCAGATCGCGGCGGACCGGAAGACCGCAGCGGAGAATCTCGCCACCAAGAAGCGGCTGGAGGCTCAGGCTGCCCAGCAGCAGGCGGCGGTGACCTCGCTGCTGTCGCAGCGGCAGGCCGCAGAGTCCGAGGCGGCGACCGAGGTGGCCCAGGACAAGCAGGCGTACGCGAAGCTGAGCCGGGAGCGGGCCGAGGTCGAGCAGCGGATCGCCGTCCGGATCGCCAAGGCCAAAGCCGAGGCGGCACGCAAGGCAGCGGCAGAGCGGGCCGCCAGGATCGCGGCCGCCAAGGCGGCGAAGGCAGAACGAGAACGCAAGCAGGCGGAGGCCAAGCGGGAGCGGGCCAAGCAGCGGGCCGCCGAACGGGAGGCTGCCGCGGCCTCGGACGACAGCGACAGCGGATCCACCAAGAAGGCGTCGAAGAAGTCCAAGAGCTCCTCCAGCAGCTCCAGCTCGAGCAGCTCCAGCTCGAGCAGCTCCAGCTCGAGCAGCTCGAGCAGCTCCAGCTCGAGCAGCTCGAGCAGCTCCGGTAAGAGCGGCAGCCACGGGTTCAGCTACCCGGTCAGCGCGCCGATCACCTCCGCGTACGGCATGCGCTTCCACCCGATCCTGAGGTACTGGAAGCTGCACGACGGAACCGACTTCGGCGCTGGCTGCGGAAAGCCGATCCGGGCGCCGTACAGCGGCAAGGTGGCGGAGAAGTACTACAACGGCGGCTACGGCAACCGGCTCATCATCGACCACGGGGTGGTGGACGGACGCTTCGTGACGACGGCCTACAACCACGCCATCCGCTACACCGTCGGCGTCGGCGACCACGTCAGCAAGGGTGAGGTGATCGGCTACGTCGGCAGCACCGGCTACTCGACCGGCTGCCACCTGCACCTGATGGTCTGGCTGGACGGCGACCTCCGCAACCCGATGACCTGGTTCTGACCGCCTTTTGCACCACCATCCACATCTGGCGTGGGTTTTACTCCAAAAGATTGCGCCCCGGGTGCTGGCAGGATGGACACATGGTCAAGGAGAAGGGGCGCAAGGTCGTCGCGCAGAACCGCAAGGCCCGGCACGACTTCCACATCGGGGAGACCTACGAAGCCGGGCTGGCGCTGAGCGGTACGGAAGTGAAGTCGCTGCGGGATGGCCGAGCGACACTGAGCGACGCGTTCGCGACGGTGGACGACGGCGAGGTCTGGCTGCGGGCAGCGCACATCCCGGAGTACAGCCACGGCACCTGGACCAACCACACCGCCCGCCGCACCCGCAAGCTGCTGCTGCACCGTAAGGAGATCGACAAGATCGCCCGTGAGCTGGAGACCAAAGGCTCGACGCTGGTGCCACTGTCGATCTACTTCAACGACGGGTACGCCAAGGTCGAGCTCGCCATCGCCACCGGCAAGCGTGAGTACGACAAGCGGCAGTCGATCGCCCAGCGTGAGGCCGACCGGGAGGCGCAACGGGCGCTGGCGGCACGCACCCGCCGGGGTGGCTCGTGAGGGACGCGCTCCGGAGGACTCTCCTGGCGGTGGCCGGGGTGCTGCTGGCCGTCGGTTTCGCGCTCGCCGCGACGTCCCCTGCGTACGCGGCCTCGGACCAGATCGACTCGTTCGACATCGAGTACGAGATGGGCACCGACGGCGTGCTGCACGCCCAGGAGACCATCGTGTACCGGTTCGGGTCCGACTCCGGCCGGCACGGCATCGACCGCTACTTCGTCACCCGGGAGAAGTTCGACGACAACAACGATGCGGTCTACACCGTCGACGTCGAGTCGGTGACCAGTCCGGACCCCGATGTCGCCACGCAGTACAGCGAAACCACCTTTGAGACCAACAGCGGACGCAATGCCGAGCTGCGGCTGCGGATCGGCGACCCGGACGAGACGGTCAGCGCGGCCACGGCCACGTACGTGATCACCTACACCGTCAAGGGTGCGATGCGCACCTTCAGCGGGTACGACGAGCTCTACTGGGATGCCACGGGCTCGGACTGGAAGGCATCGATCAAGGACATCACGGTCAGTGCGACCGTGCCGGGCGGAGCACAGGAGCTCAGCTGCTTCGCCGGGCCGGTGCAGAGTGATCAGGAGTGCACCTCCGACAAGGTCGTCGACGGGGTCGGCACATTCACCCAGGACAGCCTGCCCGCCGGACAGGGCCTCACCATCGGGGTGAAGATCAAGTCCGGTCTGGTCACCGACAACGCGCCGCACCTGGAGCCCGACGGCAGCAAGATGTCGTCGGGGGAGAGGGTCGGGCTGATCGCGCTGGCCGGCAGCACGCTGGCGTCGCTGGTGCTCGCCCCGATCATCGGGACCCGTTGGTGGCGTAAGAACGGCCGCGACCAGCGGTACGCCGGCCTCGCGCCGGGCACCGTCCCGCTTCCGGGACAGCAGGCTCCGATCGTGCCCAGCGACCCCGATCTGCCGATCCCGGTCGCCTTCACCCCACCGCGCATCCCCGTCGCCGAGGCCGGTCTGCTGATCGACGGCCAGGTCGACACCCGGGAGACCGCGGCAACCATCATCGACCTGGCCGTCCGCGGCGCCCTCACGGTGCAGAGCACCGGCAAGAAGGACTTCCGAGTGACCCTGGTCGATCCGAGCCGGGCGACGGCGCCGCACGAGATGGTGCTGCTGACCGAGCTGTTCGGCGGCCAGCCACCGGGCACCCAGGTGGACCTCTCGGAGCAGGGCAGCCTGACCGCGGCGCACGCCGCCATGCAGAAGTCGGTACGCAACCAGGTGACGTCTCGAGGATGGTTCCGCAAGGTTCCCTCGGCGGCGGCCGCCAGCGGCTTCGGCTTCGGGGCGATCGCCCTCGCGGTGTTCCTGGCCTTCACCGTGGGCGCGGTGTTGATCCTGCTGCTGATTCCACTGCTGCCGATCCTGGTGACGTTCGCGATCATCCGGTTCAAGCTGCGCCGAGGTCAGCGGACCGCGGACGGCCGTGCGGTCTGTGACCAGGTGGAGGGTTTCAAGACCTACCTGGCGACCGCCGAGGCCGACCAGATCCGCTTCGAGGAGGGTGAGGACATCTTCTCGAAGTACCTGCCCTGGGCGATCGCCTTCGAGCTCGCCGACCGGTGGGCGAAGATCTGCGGCGATCTGGTGGCGATGGGTCGGCTGCCCAACGAGACGCCGTACTGGTACAGCGGTGCCTACAACATGGCCGTGTTCAACACCGGCTTCATCACCAGCAGCCTGGCGACCGCGGCCGCTCCGGCACCGTCGGCGACCTCGAGTGGCACCGGCTTCGGCGGCGGCAGCTCGTTCGGCGGGGGCGGCTTCTCCGGCGGCGGTGGCGGAGGCGGCGGTGGCGGCTCCTGGTGAGCCGTGTAGTCGCCACTCGCTGTTCGCTCTGCGCTCGAGACTCTGTCTTCCCCCCGGTCGCAGACGTGCGCATGTGCTCGCTCGGTCAGTCCAGCCAGAGCCGCGATACGCTCACGGCCGCTCGCGACGGGACCTAGTCACGTCACGTCGACCAGATCGACGACGAAGATCAGGGTCTCGCCTGGCTTGATCACACCGCCGGCGCCGCGGTCGCCGTAGCCCAGGTGGGGCGGGATCACCAGCTGACGTCGGCCACCGACCTTCATTCCCGCAACGCCCCGGTCCCAGCCCTGGATCACCCGTCCGGCGCCGAGCGGGAAGTCCAGCGGAGCGCCGCGGTTGTAGGAGGCGTCGAACTCCTCACCCGTGCTGTGGGCGACGCCCACGTAGTGCACGAGCACCTGGTCGCCGACCGTGGCCTCAGCACCGTCGCCCACCACGATGTCGGTGATCTCCAGATCGGTGGGCGGCTCGCCCTCGTAGAAGTCGACCTCTGGCTTCTCTGCTGTCATGACCGACCAACCTAGCGGTACGTCTTTCCCGACGGCTCACTGCCAGACACGCTGATGGAGAGATGCACCGGTACGACCTCCCGGTGAACCGGGGTCGGGCAAGGGGAGTGCCCGATGGATCGGATCGTCCCGAGCGGGGAGCATAGTCACCATGAGCGCGACCTTCGAGCATCCCAGCCTCCGCCTTCCCGTGACCGACGAGCAACGCGACCGAGCTGAGCACTGGCTCCAGGAGGCGTACGCAGACGGACGGATCACGTCCGAGGAGTTCGACCACCGGATCGGCCAAGTCCTCTCCGCGACGAACCGCAAGGACCTGAATGAGGCCTTCTTCGGCCTGGTCCAGGTTCCCGCCTCTTCCCAGGCCCTGGGTGTCCATCCCGCCTACCGGCCCCTCGTGCCGCCCGCCACCAAGCAGCAGGCCGGTCGCGGTGTCGCCGGTGTCTCGCACTTCTCAGCCCTGCTGACCTCCATCTTCGGTCCGCTGCTGATCTTCGCGCTGAGCCCGCAGGGCAGCTACCCCCGCAAGGAGGCCGCCAAGGCGTTCAACTTCCAGCTGGTGGCCCTGGTCAGCTGGATCGGCCTGATGGTCGTCGGCGGCATCACCGGTCTCGGGATCTTCGACTTCCTGATCGGCCTCGCTTTCATCGGCTGGGTGGTCCTGACGGTGGTCAGCGGCGCCAAGGCCCTGCAGGGCGATGACTGGACGAACCCGGTCAAGAAGGTCGTGAAGATCGAGGCTCTCTCGGAGAAGTAGCGCTCAGGAGACCACGTCCGACCAGGCACCCGGAATGAATCCGGGTGCCTGTGTCGTTGGCTGTGGGTAGAGTGGGCATGCACAACTCAACAGGGGGTGATCGGTTTCGACTCGGGTCGGTAGACCCAGGAGAAGCGGGCCGAGAATCCAAGGTCAACTCGTTAATGTCCCTTGGGAACCAATAAGTGCCGATAACAAGCGCACTGACTTCGCTCTCGCTGCCTGATCAGTGATCGAAGGGTCAGCCCGGGCGCGCCTCCGTCCCGGACCCTGGCCTCATCAAGGAGGCTCACCTGCTAGGAGCGGTCCCAGGACCTAGCGGGAAAATCAACTGAGACTGGGCCTGTCTGCGACGTGCTGGTGCGAGCGCAGGGGCCGAGAAAACGACCAACCACCAGCTGCGCCCGGAGAAGTCCTGGATCGTCGCTCGAGGACGCGGGTTCGATTCCCGCCACCTCCACCCTGTCCCATGAGGGCCGGTTCCACCTCGGAGCCGGCCCTCGTGGCTTCTCAGGGAGGCGACGTACCGGGTCGTCTTCGCGATGGTCGGTTTGGAGGCGGTATCGGAGCCGGCCCGGTCCTTGCTGGTGTAGGAACGTTCGCATCGACGAGAGGACACGGAATGAGCACGATCTCGATCACCCAGGCAGCATCGTCGCTGCTGGCCGAGGCGAACGCGAGCCCCAGCGGTCGGGCAGCGAGCACCCTCTACGGCGGCCATGATCACGCTCTGCGGCAGACGGTGATCGCGCTGGCCGGCGGGCACGAGCTGGCCGAGCACGAGAGCCCCGGTGAGGCGACGTTGCAGGTGCTCTCGGGCACCGTGCGGCTGACCGCCGGCGACGACGCCTGGGAGGGGACTGCCGGTGACCTGCTGGTGATCCCGCCGCGTCGGCACGCCCTCGCAGCGCTGGCGGACTCGGCCGTGCTGCTGACGGTGCGGGTGAGGTGAGCGACCTCGACCGCCTGCTGCGGTGGGAGAATGCCGGCGGAACCTGGCAGGTGCTCGCCCGGCGCAGCGGCACCCTGACCGTGGCCCTGTGTCGTTGCGACGGTGGAGAGGAGGTCGACCGTCTCGTCAGCGACGATGACGACCTGCGTGCGCACGTGGGTGACCGGGAGCGCAGCGATCCGGAGGGTACGCAGGCCGCCACTGGATCACAGACACCCGGCGGCTTGACAGACTGAGCCGGTGACCTACCTGCCACCGATCACCACGCCCCTCCGCACCATCGGTGGGCGGGTCTTCGACTTCGCCCACGAGATCGTGGTGATGGGGATCGTCAACCGAACGCCCGACTCCTTCTACGACGCCGGTCTCACGTACGCCCTCGAGCTGGCGGTCGAAGCGGGGCAGCGGGAGGCGGCCGATGGTGCGGGCTGGGTGGACGTGGGCGGCGTGCCGTTCTCCCCGGACGTGCCGACGGTGTCGGTGGCCGAGGAGCTGGACCGGGTCGTTCCGGTGGTGGCGCGGCTGGTCGATGGTGGCGTGGTGGTCTCGGTGGACACCGTACGACCGGAGGTCGCTCGGGCCGCGATCGCGGCCGGCGCCGGAGTGATCAACGACACCAGCGGTCTGCACGACCCGGAGATCGCCGACGTCGTCGCCGACTCCGCGGCCACCTTGGTGATCACCCACAGCGCCGCTCCGCCCGGACAGCGCCTCCGGCGACCGCGGTACGACGACGTGGTGTCTGAGATCCGGGCGTTCCTGGTCTCCCGAGTGGAGCGAGCCATCGGACGGGGAGTGCCGGAGGACAAGATCGTGATCGATCCCGGTCACGACCTGAACAAGAACACCCTGCACTCGCTGGAGATCACCAGGCGACTGACCGAGATCGCCGACCTCGGGCTGCCGCTGCTGGCCGCGGTGTCCAACAAGGACTTCGTCGGCGAGGCCGTGGGGCTGGACCGTGGTGAGCGGCTGGAGGCGTCGCTGGCCGCGGCGACCATCTGCGCGCTGAACGGGGCTCGGATCCTGAGGATGCACAAGGTGCGGGAGTCGGTCCGCGCGGCCCAGATGGTCGAGGCCGTGCTGGGTCTGCGCGAGCCGGCGTACCTGCGGCACAACCTGACCTGACCGGCGAGAGGTGCGGCTCGGCTCGGGTCTGGCGGGCGGATGCCGTCCGTGTCCTGAGCCTGTCGAGGACAGCCCTTGGCCCGTTTCAGTCCTTCGACAGGCTCAGGTTGACGCCATCCGGCGAACCCGAGCGGATCGCGTGCCGGAGGTCAGTCGATGCCGCGGCTGATCTGCCGGCCGTGCGGGGTCTGGAAGTCCACTGCCCGGCCGCGAACGAAGGTCTTGCGCACCAGGCCGGAGACGGTCTTGCCGTGGTACGGCGTGAGCGGGTTCTTGTGGTGCAGCTTGGCGGCGTCGACCACGTACGCGTCGTCCGCGCCGAAGATCGCCAGGTCGGCGTCGTAGCCGAGGGCCAGCCGACCCTTCGAGCGCAGCCGCACCCGGTCGGCCGGCTTGCTGGCCATCCAGGAGACGACCTGCTCCAGGCTGATCCCGCGACGCCGCGCCTCGGTCCACACCAAAGACAACCCGAGCTGGACCGACGCGATGCCACCCCAGGCCACCCCGAAGTCGCCGTTCTCCAGATCTTTCAGCTCCAGCGTGGAGGGGGAGTGGTCCGAGGCGATGTAATCGATCGTCCCGTCCAGCAGCCCCTGCCAGAGCAGCTCCCGGTTGCCGCTCTCGCGGATCGGGGGGCAGCACTTGTACGCCGTGCCCCCGTTCGGGATCTCCTCGGCCATCAAGGTCAGATAGTGCGGGCAGGTCTCGACGGTGATGTCCAAGCCGTCGGCCTTGGCCGAGGCCAGCATCGGCAGCGCGTCGGAGGAGGACAGGTGCAGGATGTGGGTCCGGGCTCCGGTCCACCGGGTCCGCTCGATCACCTCGGCGATGGCCAGGTTCTCCGCTCCCCGGGGCCGGGAGGCCAGGAACCTCTCGTACACGTCGCCCTGGGGGCTGGGGGCGCGGTCGATGGCCCGGGAGTCCTCCGCGTGCACGATCATCAAGGCGTCGTAGGAGGCGAGCACCCCCAGGTGCTCCTCCAGCTCGTCGCCCTCCAGGTGCGGGAACTCGTCGACGCCGGAGTGCAGCAGGAAGCACTTGAAGCCGAACACACCGTGGTCGTGCAGCCCGCGGAGGTCGTCGATGTTGCCGGGCACGGCACCGCCCCAGAACCCGAGGTCGACGAACGCCTGGCCCTCCGCGACCAGCCGCTTGAACTCCAGGGCCGGCTCGTTCACCGTGGACGGGATCGAGTTCAGCGGCATGTCGATCACGGTGGTCACCCCCCCGGCCGCCGCCGCCTTGGTGGCGGAGGCGAAGCCCTCCCAGTCCGTCCGCCCCGGCTCGTTGATGTGCACATGGGTGTCGACCAGACCGGGGATCAACGTCTCGTCGTCGGCCAGCGTGATCACCTCGGTGCCCTGCAGCCCGTGGCCGTACGGCTCGATGGCGACGATCTTGCCGTCCCGGATGCCCACCTCCCGGTCGGTGACCCCGGCCGTGGTGAGGATCCGGCGTCCCTTGATCACCAGGTCGTACGGGGCCGTGCGCTCGCTCGGCGGGGTTTCGGGCGCAGCGTCGGATGCGGGCTTGTCCCGGCGGAGCTGGGCGATCTGCTCGCGAACCCGCTCCGGGCGGTTGACCTCGGCGATCTTCGACGGGTCGTTGCTCGACACAGGGACTCCTCGGATCAGTGGGTGGTGGAATCGTTCAGGTACGTGGCGATCTCGGCGCCCAGCCGGCGCAGCAGCGGGCCCGCCTCGGACATGCAGCGGCTGACGTCGGACTCGATGTCGGTGAGCGCCCAGACCCGGTCGAAACCGGCACCGCGACGCTCGCGCTCGTCGAGCGTGGTCCGGCCGCAGACGGCCAGCACGGTCGGCACCCCGTGATCACGAGCGCGCCGGGCGACCCCGAGCGGGGTCTTGCCACCCAGGCTCTGCCCGTCGAGACTGCCCTCGCCGGTGATCACCACGTCGGCGCCGGCGAGGACGTGATCGAGATCGACCAGGTTCATCACCACCTCGATCCCGGGGCGCCGGGTGGCACCGAGGAAGAGGGCGGCGTAGCCGACACCGCCGGCGGCGCCGGCCCCGGGCAGATCGGCGGCTCGTCGGGCGGTGTCACCGGCGGTGTCGGCCAGCGCACCGACCAGAGTGGCGAGGTTGTCGTCGAGAACGGCGACGTCGGCGGGAGCGGCTCCCTTCTGCGGGCCGAAGATCGCGGCGGCGCCCTCGGGCCCGAGCAGCGGATTGGTGACGTCCGCGGCCAGGATCAGCTCGGTGTCCTTCAACCGCGGATCGAGATCGTCGACCTCGGCGCTGACGAGCGCGGTCAGCCCGCCGCCGCCGTCCGGCACCGGCCGCCCCTCGGCATCCAGCAGCCGTACGCCGAGGGCCGCGAGCAGGCCGGCGCCGCCATCGGTGTTGGCGCTGCCGCCGACGCCGAGGACGATCCGTCGGCAGCCGCTGTCCAGAGCGGCTGTGATCAGCTCACCGGTTCCTCGGCTGCTGGCCGCGAGGGCGTCCCGACGGACGACGCCGTTGTCGTCGGTCGGAAGCACCCCCAACCCGGAGGCGGTGGCCATCTCGATCACCGCGGTCGCCGACTCCTCGTCGACGGCGATGGTGGCCCGGACGGGATCGCCGAGCGGTCCACTGACCTCGACGATCTGTGGGCGGTAGCCCGCGCTCAGGGCGGCATCCACGGTGCCCTCGCCGCCGTCGGCCATCGGCACCGTGTGCACCTCGGCGCGCAGGCCACCCTCGGCCAGGCCGGCCGCCACCTCGGCCGCCACCTCGGCAGCTTCGAGCGATCCCTTGAACTTGTCCGGGGCGATGACGACGCGCATCGCGCTAGTTCATCACCGTCACGGCGGGCACCTCCACCGGCTCGGCGGAGTCCATCACCGAGATCGCGGTCGGAGCGTCCTCGCCGCTGATGGCCAGCGGCTCGAACTCGTTCACCGCGTCCAGACCGGCGGCGCCCATCGAGATGTTGGTGATCTTCTCCAAGATCACCTCCACCACCACGGGCACCGACTCCGTCTCGGCGAGCTGCTGCGCCTGGCGCAACGCCGCGCCCAGGTCGTCGGGCTGGCGCACCCGGATCGCCTTGCAGCCCAGACCCTCGACCACCTTGACGTGGTCGACGCCGTAGCCCTCGGTGTCGGGGGAGTTGATGTTGTCGAAGCCCAGCGACACGTGGTACGTCATGTCGAACCCGCGCTGTGCCTGCCGGATCAGCCCCAGGTAGGAGTTGTTCACCAGCACGTGCACGTAGCCGATCTTGTGCTGAGCGCCCACGGCCAGCTCCTCGATCAGGAACTGGAAGTCGTAGTCGCCCGACAGGGCCACCACGTTCGCCTCCGGACGGGCGGTCGCCACGCCCAGCGCGGCGGGCATCGTCCAGCCCAGCGGACCGGCCTGGCCGCAGTTGATCCAGTGCCGGTTGTTGTAGACGTGCAGCAGCTGAGCGCCGGCGATCTGCGACAGACCGATGGTGGACACGTAGACGGTGTCGCGGTCGAAGGCGCGGTTCATCTCCTCGTACACGCGCTGCGGCTTGATCGGCACCTCGTCGAAGTGGGTCTTGCGCTGCAGGGTTGACTTGCGCAGCTGACAGTCCTTCGCCCACACGTCGAAGTCCGGCAGGGCCAGATCACCCTGACGCCGCTTCGCCTCGGCCAGCAGCGCGTCCAGTGCGGCGCCCGCGTCGGAGACCACGCCGTAGTCGGGGGCGAACACCCGGCCGATCTGGGTCGGCTCGATGTCGATGTGCACGAACGTGCGGCCCTCGGTGTAGACGTCCAGCGAGCCGGTGTGGCGGTTGGCCCAACGGTTGCCGATGCCCAGCACGAAGTCGGCCTCCAGCATGGTGGCGTTGCCGTACCGGTGCGAGGTCTGGATGCCCACCATGCCGGCGTGCAGCGGGTGGTCGTCGGGGATGGCGCCCCAGCCCATCAGGGTCGGGATCACCGGCACGCCCAGCAGCTCGGCCAGCTCCACCAGCCGGTCCGCGGCATCGGCGTTGATGATGCCGCCACCGGCCACGATCACCGGTCGCTCCGCCGCGCTGAGCATGTCGATGATCTTGCTCGCCTGGGCCGGGGTGGCGGCCGGACGCTGCACGGGTAGCGGCTCGTAGGTGTCGATGTCGAACTCGATCTCGGTCAGCTGCACGTCGATCGGCAGGTCCAGCAGCACCGGACCCGGCCGACCCTCCCGCATCAGCCAGAAGGCCTTCTGGAAGGCCCCGGGGATCTGCGCCGCCTCCTTCACGGTCACCGCCCACTTGCTCACCGGTCCGGCGATCGAGGCGATGTCGACGGCCTGGAAGTCCTCCTTGTCCAGCTTGGCCACCGGCGCCTGCCCGGTGATGCACAAGATCGGGATGGAGTCGGCGATGGCCGAGTACAGCCCGGTGATCATGTCGGTGCCGGCCGGACCGGAGGTGCCGATGCAGATGCCGATGTTGCCGGCCTTTGCCCGGGTGAAGCCCTCGGCCATGTGCGACGCGGCCTCGACGTGGCGGGCCAGCACGTGCTTGATGCCGCCGTGGTCGCGCATCGCGGAGTAGAACGGGTTGATCGCCGCCCCGGGCAGTCCGAACGCCTGGGTCGCGCCTTCCTTCTCCAAGATCAGCACCGCTGCGTCGGCAGCCTTCATCCGTGCCATGTCTGTGTCTCCTTGCTCGTCGTCGAGGGGTGTCGCGTCAGTTGGTCGAAGTGCGGCCGGACAGCTGCTCGACCAGCAGCAGCAGGGCCGAGTGGTCGAGATCGCCGTGGCCGAGCTGACGCAGCGACTGCATCAGCTGGGCGGTGTGGGCACCGAGCGGGATGGCGACTCCGGCCTCACGGGCGGCGGCCAGGATGATGCCCATGTCCTTGTGGTGCAGGTCGACCCGGAAGCCGGGCTTGAACTCGCGGGCCACCATCGAGGTCGCCTTGCGGTCCAGGATCCGGTTGCCGGCCAGGCCTCCGGCGAGCACCTCGATCGCCGCGGCGGTGTCCACCCCGTACGCCTCCAGGAAGATCAGCGCCTCGGCGACCAGCTCGATGGTGCCGGCGACGATCAGCTGGTTGGCCGCCTTGACGGTCTGGCCGGAGCCGGACGGGCCGACGTGGACGACTGTCTTGCCGACCGTCTCCAGGACCGGCCGGACCGACTCGACGACCTCGGCGTCGCCGCCGACCATGATCGACAAGGTGGCCTCGACCGCACCGGCCTCGCCGCCGGAGACCGGGGCGTCGACGGCGCGGACGCCATGTTCAGCCGCCTGCTCGGCCAGCGCGACGGCCACGTCGGGACGGATCGAGGAGCAGTCGACCCAGATGGCGCCGTCCTTGGCGTGGGCGAGGATCCCGTCGTCGCCGGAGGCCACAGCCTCGACGTCGGGGGAGTCCGGCACGATCGTGATGATCACGTCGGCATCGCGGACGGCGTCGGCGATGGTGTCTGCGCCCTGGCCGCCGTTGGCGATCAGGGTGTCGACCTTGCCTCGGCTCCGGTTGTAGCCGGTGACGGCGTAGCCCGCCTGGACCAGGTTGGCGGCCATCGGGCCGCCCATGATGCCGAGGCCGATGAAGGCGATGGTGGGCTTGGTTTCGGTCATGATCACGAGGTCCTCAATGGGTGTCAGTGTGCGTTCGTTGGGGTGTGTCGCTGCTCAGGAGCGCTGATCGCGTGGGAGCCAGGCGAACGGGTCGGTCGAGGAGTCCTTGTACTCCAAGCCGACGTAGCCGTCGTACCCGCCCGCCCGGGCGGCGTCCAGCCAGTCGTCGAGCGGGAGGTTCCCGGTGCCGGGCTGGCCACGCCCCGGGTCGTCGGCGATCTGGACGTGGCCGAAGTCGGCTGCGTGGTTCCCGATCACGGCCGCGACGTCGTCGCCGTTGACCGCCAGATGGTAGAAGTCGGCCAGCAGCTTGACGTTGTCAGCGCCTACCTTCTCGATCACGGAGAGAACATCGCCGGCTGTCTTCAGCGGGTATGCCGGAGCCCCGGAGACGGGCTCCAGCAGCACAGTGCCCCCGATCTGGCCGATCTTCTCTGCGGCAAGGCGCAGGTTCGCCACGCCCAGCTCGTCGGCCTCCGCCTCCGACCCGCCGTCGGCGCGCAGTCCGTACAAGGCGTTGAAGGCGCGGCAGCCCAACCGCTCGCCGATCCCGACCACCACGTCGACGTTGTCGGCGAACTCGGATTCCCGACCGACCCAGCTGACCAGTCCGCGGTCACCGCCGGCCATGTCCCCGGCGAAGAGGTTCAGACCGGAGAGCTGGACACCGGCGTCGCGCACGGCCGAGACGAATCCCTCGACGTCGGCGTCGGACGGCACGGCGACCGGGAAGGGCCACCAGAACTCGACCGCCTTGAAGCCCGCCTCGGCCACGGCCCGTGGGCGTTGCGTGATCGGCAGCTCGGTCAGCAGGATGGAGGCGTTCACGGTGTATGTCGTCATCGCTGGGCAGTCCTTCGGCGTTCCGCTTTATGGAAGTTAGTATCTGTTATGCGGAAACAGTAGAACGCTCCGCCGCCCCACGTCAAGGCCGTGCTCCAGCGGTTCTCGTCTATTGGAGGTCTGATTCTGTATGGTGGAATCGACGACGATCGAAAGGGGTCGCTCCATGGCCCAGCAGTCCACCGAGGGACGTTCGGGAACCGTGCAGTCAGTCGAGCGGGTCTTCGAGCTCCTCGAGATCATCGCCGACGCGGGCGGGGAGGCGTCGCTCAGTGACCTCGCCGCTTCCTCCGAGCTGCCGATGCCGACCATCCACCGACTGCTGAGGACCTGCGTGCTGCTCGGGTACGCGCGACAGCTTCCGTCCCGCCGGTACGCACTGGGCGCCCGACTGATTCCGCTGGGGGAGCGGGCCGGCCGACAGCTCGGCCGCGTCGCCCAGCCGAAGCTGGTCGAACTCGTGCGCCAGCTCGGTGAGACCGCCAACATGGCGCTGATGGACGGAGACCAGATCGTCTACGTCGCCCAGCAGCCGTCGCCGCACGCAATGCGGATGTTCACCGAGGTGGGTCGTCGAGCCAACCTGCACGACACCGGCGTGGGCAAGGCGATCCTGGCGACCCTGGCTGACGACGAGGTGCGGCGCATCGTGTCGCGTACCGGCATGCCCACACCGACTCCGAAGAGCCATGGCACGGTCGACTCGTTGCTCGCCGATCTCGCCGAGATCCGTCGTCGCGGCTACTCGATCGACGACGAGGAGCAGGAGCTCGGGGTCCGCTGCTACGCCGTCTCCATCCCCAAGGCGCCCGCGCCGATGGCGGTGTCGGTGTCCGGTCCACTCAGCCGGGTCGACGAAGCCTTCGGTGATCGTGCCGTGCCGGTGCTGCAGAAGATCGCGGAGCGGGTCGGCAACGAGCTGATCGGCTAGGTCCTCGAACCCGACCGCCCGGCCGGCGACTGGCGTACTGCCGGGGCACCGATCGCCGTGATCGCCCGCAAGCACGCCAGTGAGTGCTACTCATCGCCCCGTAGTCGAGCCAGCAGCACCCTGAGCTTGCCGCTGGATCTGGCACCCGGCTCAGGCGATGCCCAGCCGCACGG
The DNA here is from genome assembly GCA_035630075.1 of Microlunatus sp. Taxonomy (GTDB): domain Bacteria; phylum Actinomycetota; class Actinomycetes; order Propionibacteriales; family Propionibacteriaceae; genus Microlunatus. Next base: position 7,845 of record DASQLI010000186.1, on the reverse strand, counting down.
CCTCGCGCGCGGCCGCCGTACGGGTCGAGACGCCCAGCTTGTGGAAGACGGACCTCAGGTGGGCCTCCACGGTACGGATGCTGACGACCAGCCGCGCGGCGATGCCGGCATTGCTCAGCCCCTGCGCTACCAGTCGGAGCACCTCGACCTCCCGCTCGCTGAGACCGCTGGGGAGCCGCTCGAGCGTGGCCTGGAGGCGGGCGATCCCCGTGGCCGCGGTTTCCTCGATGTTCGCGGGCGACAGCCGCGTACCCGCGTCCACCGCCTGCCGCCAAACCTCGGGGCCCAGACCTCGCTGCACTCGGGTCACGGCCGCGGCATAGCTGCTCTCGTTGAAGCTTGGGCGCACCACGTTGAAGTGATGACGCCAGGCCAGGCCGGCCGAGAGCAGCTCTGCGGCCAGCCCGAGCTCGCCGAGCTGCGCTGCGATGGCGCCCAGGCTCTCGGGGAGGTCGGCGCCGTTCGGGCTGATGCCGACCTCGCGTTGGATCTGCAGCGTGAGGTCGTACTCGGCCACCGCGTCCCGCCAGCGGCCGGTGAGTCGCCGTACGTCGGCCAGCATGAGGTGCCCGCTATAGAGCGTGACGACATCGTCGATCTCGTCGGCCACTGTCATCGAGTCCCTGATGTGGCGTTCGGCCTCAGCCCAGGATCCGGCCGCCACCGCGATCTGGCCCAGATCGCTCAAGCACCAGGCTTCGCCGTGTCGATGATGTAGGGAGCGAAACAGAGCCAGACTCTGGTTCTCGTGCCGACTGGCGGCGGTGAGGTCGCCGTCGGTGAGCGACTGCCATCCCAATGCCGTATGTGCCCAGGCGATACCCGTCCGGTGGCCCAGCTGGCCATACCACCCCAGTGCCTCGTCGAACCGTCGCCGGGCGCGGGCCGAGTCCAAGGAGGTCCAGCAGTACCCGACGTCGACAAGCGCGCGGGCCCGGGCGAGGATCGATGCGACATCACTCGGCTCCCAGGGAAGGGCCAATGCCCGTTCCAGCCGGTCCCTCTTCGCGTCCTCGGACGACCGGGCGAAGGCCCAGAAGGCATAGAGCGCACCGACCAGGAGCAACGCCCGATTGCTGTCGCCGCGATCGAGGGCCCAGAGCATGGCGGCGTCGAGATTGGCCCGTTCTGACCAGAGCGGGCCTGGCCGGTCTATCGCACCGTTGCCGTTCCACTGGGTCCGCGATTCCTTGGTCAGGCCGAGGAAGTAGTCGAAGTGCCTCCCGTACAGAGTGTCTGCGTGGTGGTCCTGATCCGCTGAGGGTCGGTTGGCGGCGTAGGAACGAACGAGCTCGTGGAGGTGATAGCGCGGTCGCCCGCTCTGATCAACGGTGGCCTGGATCAACGCTTGATCGAGGAGCGTGCGCAGCATCGCAGGAGTCGCCCCGGTGACCGCCTCGGCAGCGGTCGGGGTGAACCCGCCACGAAACGTCGCCAGCCCGGCCAGCATCTCGCGTTGGTCTTCACCCAGCGAGCGCCACGTGGTGGACAGCATGGCGTCCATGCTGCGATGTCTCTCAGCCAGGTTCGGATCGGTCGAGCGCAAGATGTCGAGGCTGGCCTCGAGCTCGTGCAGCAGGTCCCGCGGCGACAGCACCCGGATCCGGCTCGCCGCGAGCTCGACGGCCAGCGGCAGACCGTCCAGCTTCGCGCAGATCTCGGCGATCGGAGCGCGGTTGGCGGCTGTGAGGGCGTAGATGGGGGCAACCGCTGCCGCACGGTCGACGAACAGCTCGAGCGCCGCGTCGTCCACGTCGAGCGCCGGGATCGGATAGACCCGCTCGGTCGCGAGGTGCAGCGGAACGCGGCTGGTGAGAAGGATCCGCACGTCGGGTGCGGTCGCCAGGAGGTCAGTGATCACCTCCCTGCATCCGCCGGCGACCTGCTCGCAGTTGTCCAGCAGCAGGGTGCGAGGCGGATTCGACAGTGCGTCGCACAGAGCGACCACGGCGTGCGGCGCGCTGGCGCTTCGGATCCCGAGCTGCTCGGCGATGGCCTGCGAGACCAGGTTGTTCTCGTTCACGGTGGCCAGGGAGGCCCAGAGAACGCTCTGCACTGCGGGTTCGGGCTCGCTGTCATCGAGCCGTTGTGCCGTTTCGACGGCCAGTCGCGTCTTGCCGGACCCGCCGACGCCACAGATGCTGACCAGTTGATGGTCGGCGAGCAGGTCGAGCAAAGCGGCGATCTCACGTTCCCGCCCGATGAAGCTCGACTCGTACCCCGGCAGCCGGCCCGCCCGACCATGCATATCCCGACGCTACTCGGAATGTCGCGATGGGTCCCTCACACCTCGAGGTCGGCTGGTCCGACGCCACGCTGTCGTGCAACCAGTCAGGTCGTCGTCATGGCCGGGCCTGGTAGACGATGTTGAACGGAGTCTCGGTGACTCGGCGGAAGTCGTGGAAGCCGGCCGCGACGGTCACGTCGTGGATCGCCTGCTCACCGGCCTGAGCGCCCAGGGCGGCTCCGGTCTCCTGGGACAGCGAGTTCGGCACGCAGATCATGGTGGAGGAGTTGTAGTAGAGCCGTCCGATCGGGTTGAGGTTGTCGGCGACCGCTTCGTTCGCGTACGGCTCCACGATCATCCACGAGCCATCCGGCGCGAGCGTCTCGCGGACGTGCGTGGCGACCCCGATCGGATCTCCCATGTCGTGCAGGCAGTCGAAGAACGCCACCAGGTCGTAGTCACCGTGGGGGTAGTCGGCTGCGCCGGCGACATCGAATGAGCAGTTCGCGGTCAGCCCGGCCGCGGACGCTTGCTGGGTGGCACGCTCGATCGACGGCTGGTGGTAGTCGAAGCCGACGAACTGCGACTTCGGAAACGCCTCAGCCATCAAGATCGTGGAGACGCCATGGCCGCAGCCCACGTCAGCGACCCGAGCCCCAGCGGTCAGCTTCTCGACCACACCGTCGAGCGACGGCAGCCAGGAGGACACCAGGTTGACCGCGTAGCCGGGCCGGAAGAAGCGCTCGACGCCCTCGAAGAGATCAGGATGATGTTGGTGCCAGCCGAACCCTGCTCCGGTGGTGAAGGCCTCGGTGATGGCGGGCACGGCACGAACGGTCGCCGCCACCGTCAGGAACGCGCCGGGGATGTACGCCGGACTGTCCGGTTGGGCCAACGTGAAGGACTGCTCTGGCGTCAACGAGTACTCGTCGGTCTGCGAGTCGTAGCTCACGTAGCCGCCGGCCGCTTGGCCTCGAAGCCACTCGCGGACATACCGCTCGTGGGTTCCGGTGGCGCTGGCCAGCTCGGCGGAGGTGCACGGGCCGACGGCGTCCAGGGTGTGGTAGAGCCCGAGCCGATCGCCGATGATGACGGTCGCCACCTGGGATGCTGCCGCCAGCTCCTGGATGAAACGACCCATGAACTCATCCAGGACGTCTTGGTCGAGCTCTCGCTCTTGGGTGATGGTCATCATCCTGCCTTCGGGTGATCGCCGCCTCCGCGGCGTGGGCCGGTATCGACCCGTTGCCAAGCGTGGACCTGCGAACCACGCCGGCACATCGGCAAATCCACCTATTCGCTGTGACCAGGGCTGATCAGCGGTCAGGTCACCGAGGACGGTTCTCGTGCGGCCGAAACGACGCCGCGAGCTCGGCGCGTGACCGGTAGCCACGTTTGCGGTACACGCTGCTGAGATGGTGCTCGATCGTCTTCGGGCTGAGAAAGAGCGCGGCAGCGATCTCCTTGTTGGACAGGCCGTCGGCCGCGTGCAGGGCCACCCTGGTCTCCTGAGCCGTGAGCGGCTCGGGAACCTGCGGTACGCGGCTCCTCGGACGTGATCCGGTGGCGGCGAGCTCGCTGTCCGCTCGCCGTAGCCAGACGGTGAGGTCCATCTCCGCGAACGCGTCGTGCGCCGCCGTCAGCTCTGCTCGAGCTCGAACGCGTTGGCCGGAGCGACGCAGCCAGGCGCCGTACAGGAGCCGGGTCCGTGCTGCCTCGAAGGGATCGGGCGACTCGGCGTGGGCGGCGAGGGCCATCTCGAAGGCCCGAGTTGCGCTGTCGAGATCCTCCGCCGCCAGGCCGCGGCAGCGCGCCACCAGCGCACGCAGCCTCGGGGCGGCGGTGATCGGCGTCGCTGCGGCGAAGCGCTCGGTGATCGCAGACGCGTCGGCCTGACGTCCCAGAGCGGTGTACGCCTCCACCAGGTCGGGCGCGACGCCGAGCGGTTCACCCATGGATCCGACACCTCCGTCGGCAGCGATCCGTGCCTCGAGCAGCCCGGCGGCGTGCCCGGGATCGTCGCGACACAGGGCACAGAAGGCGGCCGTGATCGCCTGGTGGGCGGCGAACCCGGTGGTTGCGGCCCGATCAGTGAGCGACCGTGCCCTTTCCAGGGCAGCATGCGCCTCGTCGTGCAGACCTCGGGCGGCGGACTGCCAGGCGAGCATCTCCACCGCTACTGCCGTATCCGCCGCATAACCCAGCTGATCGCCGAGCTCCGCTGCCTCGCCGGCGTCGGCGTACGCGCCGGCGTGGTCCCCGATCCACGCCCGACCTGATGCCGCGATCGCCAGCGAGGGCACGAGCACGCCGAGCGCACCTCGGCTCCTGGCTTCCCGCAGCTGGTAGGAGGCCAGCTCCTTGACCACGTGTGGGTCACCCAGGAAACCGCCGGCCAGACACAGGAAGAGAAGCGTTCGCGGATCCTCCCGCAGGGGTGGGCAGGTGATCTGCTCGGTGACCGACAGCAGCAGGCTGCGGCCGTCGTCCGGGTGTCCGCGGAGGACTGCTGCGACACCACGGGTGAAGTCCGAGAGCATCCGCTGCTCTGGGTCGGCGCGGTCGGCGACCTCGACGATCGCCAGGGCGCACTCGTCGATACCGTCGACGTCGTTCAGCCGGAATCGCGCCAGGGCCAGCTCGGCAAGTGCCGTCGTGCGCGCCCCGGCCTCCAGCCGGTCGGCCGCCGACGCAAGCAGTTCCACCGACTGTGGCACCGAACCGGCGTACTGCTCGATCATCCCCAGCACGAACAGCGCCCGACCCTCGATCTGCCGCGGGCTCGAACCGTCGAGCACCCGGGCGGCCAGCGCTCGGGTCCGCCCGGTGTCGCCGGCCAGGAAGGCGTCCTCTGCCGCGGTCGCCATCCAGTCAGCTCGACAACCAGTGTCGTCGCTGAGCAGCGCGGCCCGCTCCATCACGGCTGACGCGGCAGCGTAGCCGTGCCAGCGACGACTTCGATCGGCGACCTCAGCCAGCTCTCTGGCGACTACCTGGTCCGAGCCGACGGCGGCCTCGGCGCGGTGCCAGGCTCCGGCGACGGAGGGGGGTTCGGTGGCCAAGACCTCGGCCAGGATCCGGTGTGCTCGGCGCCGGTCCGCCGTGCTGGACTGGGCGACCACAGCCGCCCGGAGCAGGGGATGGCGGAACTCGAGCACCGGGCCGCGCTGCGTCAGCACGCCGTGGTCCTGGGCCGCATCGAGCAGGGCGGCGGCGTCCTCGCCCTGCCTCAGCAGCGAGTCAGCCACCGGCGCCGACCTGCCGGACCCGTCGAGAGCGACGATCAACAACATCCGACGGACCGGGCCAGGCAAGGTGGCGATCTTGCGTCGGTACGTGGCGAGCAGCCGCTCGCTCACCGGCAACCGGGCTGGCAGGGGAGCGGCACCTACTCGTTGGGCATCGCTGAGTCCGTGCCCGACCTCCGAGATCGCCAGCGGATTTCCGCCGGTGAGCTCCACCAGGCGCTCGGCGACCCGCTCCGAGACGCCTCGGGGCAGCAGCGTACGAGCCGCCTCGAGCCGTAGTCCGGCCAGCGTGAGGACCTCGATCCCAGCCGCGAGGTCAGGGGGAACGCTGCCGGTCCGGGCGGTCCAGACGATGCCGACCGGAACATCGCGGAGCCGGCGGGCAGCGAACGCGAGTGCTGCTGCCGACTCCCGATCGACCCACTGCGCGTCGTCGACCAGGACCAGCACCGGTTCACGCTCTGCCTGGGCGGCGAGCATGGACAGCACCGCAGCAGCGACCAGGAAGCGCTCGTGCGGGTGCTGCATCGGCCCCCAGCCGAGGGCCTGGGACAGCGCTGCGGCCTGTCCTGGCGGGATCTCGGTGGTCCGTCCTCGGATCGGTCCGAGTGCCTGGAGCAGTCCGGCGTACGGCAGCACCGACTCCGACTCGATGCCGTTCACCCTCAGACATCGGAAGCCGGTGGCCCGTCCCGCCACGGCCTCGAGCAGAGTCGTCTTGCCGATGCCGGGCTCACCCTCGAGGAGCAGAGTGCTCGTCGACCCCGTCCTGGCTGCAGTGAGCATCCTCGACAGCCGCGCGAGCTCGGGCTCACGGCCGACCGTCTGGGCGGTCGACTCGGGGGTTTTCCCCCACGCGAACAACGGCGGTTCCGGGCGATCCTCAGAGGAAGAGACATCCACACCAGGAGGCCGCGATGCGGGCATACTGCAGGATCCCACCCACCGCTCGTGGGCGCAGCACCCACGCGAGCAACGGCTAGGCCCGGCGGTGGTCACCTTCGCCGGTGTCTCGCACGTCGCGCTCACCGTCACCGATCTGGACGTCAGCGTGCGCTTCTACACCGAGGTGCTCGACTTCGTCGAAGTCATGGACGTCGGCTACGGTCGCATCTGCCTGCATCCGGCGACGGCCTTCACCCTGGGTCTGGTGAAGCACCCGGAGGCCGACGGCGGACCGTTCTCCGAACTCAGTACCGGGCTCGACCACCTCGGACTCGTGGCCTCGTCGCGAGCCGAGCTGGAGGCGTGGGAACGTCGTTTCGACGAGCTCGGCGTCAGCTACACCCCCATCAGGGACATGGAGCTGGGCTACCACCTGAACTTCCGCGACCCCGACGGCATCGCCTTGGAGCTCGACGCACCGAACGAGCTGTGGCTCGAGGCTCGCCGGATGCTGGCCGCTGGTCCGCCGGACCCGGGCGTGTACGCCGACTTCGTCAGCCAGCATCTCGGATCCGAGCTGCTTCCTCGCCCTCGCGAAACCCTTCTCAACGAGTGATCGGCCAGCCCGTCATCTTCTTCGGCCGGGGTGGCGCGTACGTCCGCACCTTCGACGTGGACAGGCCCAGGCGGACGAGCGACTCGGCCACCGTCACGGCTGCCGCGACGCCATCCACCACGGGTACACCGGTCCGCTTCCGGACCTGAGCCTCGAGCTCGGCCATCCCGCCGCAGCCCAGGCAGATCACCTCGGCGTGGTCGTCACGGACGGCGGCCTCGGCCTCGCGGACGATCGCCGCGATCGCCCGCTCGGGGTCGGACTCGAGCTCCAGCACCGCCATCCCGCTGGACCGGACCGACGCGCACCGCCGGTCCAGGCCGGCGAGCAGCAGCCGGTCCTCGATCAGCGGCACCGCCCGATCCAGGGTGGTCACCACGCTGTAGCGGTGGCCGAGATACATCGCGGTCGAGGCGGCCGCCTCGGTGATGTCGACCACCGGGACATCCAGCAGCTCCTGCAGACCTTCGCGGCCGTGCTCGCCGTAGCCGGCTTGGATGACGGCGTGGTAGGGCTGGTCGTACGCGAGCACTCGGTCCATCACCGCCACGGCAGCCAGGTAGCTCTCCAGGTTGCCTTCGACCGACTCCGCGCCGAACCGGGGGGTGAGGGCGACGATCTCGGTTCCCGGGGCGGCGACCCGGCCGGCCTGCTCGCCGATCCCGGCGGTCATGGACTCGGTGGTGTTGACGTTGACGATCAGGATGCGCATGGCTGTCTCTCTCATGTCAATGGGGTGCTCTCGACCGCGATCGACTCACCGGAGACGTCGACGTAGGTGCGGCTGCGGTCGGCGACCACAAGGTAGAACACGGCATCTCGAAGGGCGAGCAGGATCTGCCAGGTGCCCAGTCCCAGGGCGAAGAGCC
>DASQLI010000185.1:0-25676 GCA_035630075.1 Microlunatus sp. | reverse complement strand
AGTTCTACTCCGACAGCGACGACCGGCGTTCGGTCAACCGCAAGATCGACCGGACGTACGGGCTGCCGGAGGACAACCCGAAGTTCTGGCGAGCCGCCTCACCGAAGACCTACTTCGACCGTGTCAGCGACCCGCTGATGGTGCACCACGGCACCTCCGATGACACCTGCCCGATCGAGTGGTCGGAGGACATCGTCAAGACCCTGGACGACAAGGGCAAGGACGTCACCTTCCACCGCTATCGCGGGTCCGGGCACACCTTCGAGGGCGCGGCTTGGCAGCGCGCGATCGAGCGGACCACCGACTTCTTCGACGAGCAGCTGGACTGAGCTGTCAGCGACAGCTAGCTCCCGCACGCGGCGACGAACAAACCTCGAGTCACTCCCGCTCGCTGCAGAGCAGCTTCCCGGTCGAGGCGTCATCCGTAGCTCCCAGTTGTCGCCTCCGCCGACATCGACCGACACGTCCCAGACCTGCTCACCGTTGTCCCGGGAGAGCTCCGCGTCGGTGACCGCGCCTCCGGACGCCTTCGTCATCCCCGACCCACGTACGGCATGGTCGTCGCCATCACCGTCATGGTCAGCACGTTCGCCTCCGGCGGCAGGCTGGCCATGTAGACGACGGCCCGCGCCACATCCTCGACATCCATCCGGGGTTCGACGGCGGTGCGGAAGTCGGCCTGCAGGATGCCTTCCGCCATCCCGGTGGTCATGTCCGTCGCGGCGTTGCCGATGTCTAGCTGGCCGCAGGCGATCCCGTACCGGCGGCCGTCCAACGCTGTCGACTTGGTCAGTCCGGTGATGGCGTGCTTGGTCGCCGTGTAGGCGACGGACAGCGGTCGCGGCACGTGCGCGGAGATCGAGCCGTTGTTGATGATCCGTCCGCCCTGCGGGTCCTGCTTCCGCATCACCCGGAACGCCTCGCGGGTGCACAGGAAGGCCCCGGTCAGGTTGACGTCGACGACTGCCTTCCACTCCTTGACGTCGAGCTCGTCGATCTCGGCCGACCAGGCGCCCCGCCCGGCGTTGTTGAAGAGCAGGTCGACCCGTCCGTACCGGTTGACCGTCCGGGCGAACAGGTTGTGCACCGAGGTCGGATCGGCGACATCGGTGACGCAGCAGTCCATGCCCAGGTCGGCATGCTCGGCGACGAGCGTGGTCAGTGGCTCCACCCGCCGACCCGCCACCACCACCGTCCAGCCACCCCGGGCCAGGGCGACGGCCGAGGCCGCTCCGATGCCGGAGCCACCGCCGGTCACGACGGCGACCCGCGGATGGCTTTCGCTCGGCTGAGAACTCGTCTGTACGTCGGTCACGGTCGAAACGCTAGCGGTCCGCACCCAGGGCCCGGGACCGGCCGGTCCGCCGGCGGAGGTTCTGGCGCGATCCGCCGTGACCGGTGTCCGCATCGAGAAGTAGCCATGGCCCCTGCGCCGGCAATTCTGGGTGCCGTAGCGACTTCTCGATGGATCCGACCCATCGACCTACGGCAAGGTGCCTCCCCACCGTGAGATGACGAGGATTCAGCGAAGCTCTGCGTCGGCGCTCGACCCGTGCGGGGCGGCATCTACGGTGTGCGCGCCGAGACTAGGTCCCGGCAACTCGCTCCGCCGCAGCGTCAGCGCCAGCGCCACGGCTACCAACCCGATGCCGGCCGCCACCAGAAAGGCCAGGTGCAGACCGGCCACCTCGGCGGCGATCTCGTCCGCGCCCCGGGAGGCGGCACCCGCGGTCCGCACGGTCATGATCGTCACCAGCAACGCGACACCGGCCGCGCCCGCGACCTGCTGGAGAGTGGACAGGATGGCGCTGCCGTGCGAGTAGAGCTTGGGTGTCAGCGGGTTGAGGGCGGTGGTGAAGGCAGGAGTGAACAAGAACGCCAGCCCGGTCGACAGCACCAGGTGGATTCCGAGCAGCAGCGGGACCGGCGTCGTCTCGCCGACCTGGGTCAGAGCCAGCATCGTCAGCACCAGCAGGGTGGCGCCGCCGGTGGCCAGCCAGCGCGGGCCGTACCGGTCGAACAGCCGGCCGACCACGGGGCCCAGCAGGCCCATCAACAGCCCGCCCGGAAGCAGCAGCATGCCAGTCTGCAGCGTGTTCAGCCCCCGCACGTTCTGGAAGTAGATGGGGAGCAGGATGATCGCCCCGAACAGTGCGATGGCGGCGATGCAGAGCAGCGCGACGCCTCGTCGGAACATGGTGAAGTCGAACGCCCGCAGATCCAGCAGCGGACCCTTGCCGTTCACCAGTGCTCGCTGTCGGAGCACGAAGAGCACCAGGCAGACGACGCCGACCACCAAGGAGACGGGACCGAGCCAGGCCGAGGACGCGTCACCGGATTCCCCGAGCCGACTCAATCCGAAGACAATGCCACCGAAGGCGGGGATCGACAGGGCCACCGAGGGCAGATCCAACGGTTGATCACCATCGGCGTTGACGTTGACCAGCCCGCGCAGCCCGATCACCAGTGCGCCCAGGGCAATTGGCAGCACCAGCAAGAACATGAAACGCCAGGACAGGAACTGCAGGATCAGCCCGGACAGGGTGGGGCCGATCGCCGGCGCCACGGAGATGGCGATGCTGACGTTGCCCATCACCACCCCACGGCGTTCGATCGGCACCAGGGTGAGGATGGTCGTCATCAGCAGCGGCAGCATGATCGCCGTGCCCGAGGCCTGGACGATCCGGCCCAGCAGCAGCACCCAGAAGCCGGGCGCGATCCCGGCCAACAAGGTGCCGGCGCTGAACAGCCCGAGCGCTGCGGCGTACACGGTACGGGTCGAGAACCGCTGCAGCAGGAAGCCGGTGGTCGGGATCACCACCGCCATGGTCAGCATGAAGGCCGTGGTCAGCCACTGCACCGTGCTGGCCGTCAGATCGAGGTCGACCATCAGCACGGGCAGCGCCACACCCATGATCGTCTCGTTGAGGATGACCACAAAGGTCGCGACCAGCAGCGTGGCGATGACCTTGCGGTCACGGCTGCGCAGCGTGGTGTCGGCGACATCGGTCGTCGTCATGATCGCACTCCTGTACGTCGAGCTGGTGTGGCCGGACCGGCCGGCATCGGATCGCCCGGACTTGTCACCTGTGACCGCCCGACCGGGTCGAAATCATCGTCCCGGGTAGCCTGGGCGGCCACGCGGGGGCCGCCCGATCGACGGCTCCTGGTTCCCTGAGACCGAAGACGTCGCACCCACACGATGGCAGACACATGACTGAACAGCACCCCGTTTCCTCGTCCGGCCGACCGCCAGACCCGCCGTGGCAACCCCCGACGCAGGGGCCAACCGTCAATCCGGTGCCGACATTCCCCGGACCAGCCCCTTCCGACGCGCAACCTCCTCAGCCGTACCCCGGTCCACCTCCGATGCCGCCGTACCCGCCAGGACCGACGTCGGTGCAGCCGAGCTACGGGCCGCTGGGTCTCCCGACCTGGCGTGACCCGCTGCCGCCGGCCGGCACCGAGTACCACCGGTTCCTGCGCACGCCGCGCAACGCCTGGTGGAAGGGCATGGTGGCGATCGTAGGTTTCGTGATCGGCTACCTGTTGATCACCACGATTGTCAGCATCGGCGCCGTCGCGGTCGACCTGGCGACCGGCCGGAGCACCTTCGAGTCATACACCACGGGAGCCCTCGAGCTGACGCCCGCGCTCTTCCTGGCCACCAATCTCGGCAACGCCCTGGCCATCCCGCTGGCGATGTTCTTGCAGTGGCTGATCTGGGGACAGCCGATCCGCTGGCTGCATTCGGTGACCGGGATCTTACGCTGGCGTCTCCTCGGGCGGGTGGCGTTGATCGTGGTGCCGTTCTGGATCGCCTACATGGTGATCGCCACACTGGCCACACCCGAGGCTCTGGGCGGCGGCAGTGAACCGGTTGGTTTCAACGGCGAGAGCGTCGCCATGTTGATCATCCTGCTACTCACCACCCCGTTGCAGGCCGCCGGTGAGGAGTACGGCGCCCGAGGGTTGATCATGCGAGCGGCAGGATCCTGGTTCGCGTCACCGGTGCTGGCCTTGATCGTCGCGATCGTGGTGCCGTCGGTGCTGTTCATGCTCGCGCACGGCGCCGGCGACCCCTGGCTGATCGCCTACTACTTCGTCTTCGGCGCGGCCATGTCCGTCCTCACCTGGCGGACCGGTGGCTTGGAGGGCAGCACCGTGGTCCACGCCGTCAACAACCTGCTGGCCTTCGGCATCGTCATCCTGTCCGGTCAGCAGGTCAACATCGACCGCAGCGCCGGGACCGGCGGTCCCTTCATCCTGGTGCTGATGGCGGTTCTGGTGGCCGCCACCGTGGTGCTGTGCCTGCTGGCGAAGCGGTGGAACGTCCAGCGCACCTCTCAGCCGACGGTGGCCGCCGGTTCCGGCCGTCCGGCCGCGGTCGTTCCCTGGACCGAGGGCAACCCGACCCACTGACCCGAGGCGGCCGACTCCTCCGCCGCCGTGACGAACGCAGCGGAGGCCACCGCGTCGGCGATCGTGGAGTTGTCGTAGGCGACCCCGGCCACCGCGGCCAGGAACTTCTTGGCCTCGATGGTCTTCAGGTCGTCGAAGCCCATCGAGCAGCCCGCGCCGGGCTGGAAGCGGGCGAAGTCGCCGTACGTCGGGTTGGCGTTGACGGTGACGTAACCCAGTTCGGCGGCGCCGCGGCCGCTGAACACCCGGAGCTCGTTGAGCCGCTCGAAGTCCCAGGACACCGACCCCTCGGTGCCGTAGACCTCGATCCCGTAGCGGCAGTCGGGACCGACGGCCACCCGCGACGACTCGAGCGTGCCGACCGCGCCGGCGCCGGGACCGCTGCCACCGAACCGGAGCAGGGCGCCGACGTAGTCCTCGTTCTCCACGTCGCCCTGCTCACCGCCCTCGAGAACGGCGAAGTGCGTGCCGGATCCCATCGGCAGGATCGGCCGCCGGGTGTGCACGGTCGAGGTCAGGGCGGTGACGTCGGTGACCGGGCCGACCAGGTACGTGCACAGGTCGATGGCGTGGCTGCCCAGGTCACCGAGGATGCCGCTGCCGGCGTACTCGCGCTGGAACCGCCAGGACAGTGCTCCGCGCGGATCGGCGGAGTAGCCGGCGAAGAAGACGCAGCGGACGTTGGTGATCCGGCCCAGCCGGCCGTCCGCCACCAGCTCCTTGATGTGCTCGACCGCCGGGGCGTGCCGGTAGTTGAACCCGACCGTGGTGACCACGCTGGCCTCCTGGACGGCACGCTGCACGGCGAGCGCTTCGTCGTAGCCGCGACCGACCGGCTTCTCGATCCAGAAGTGCTTGCCGGCCCGTGCGGCCGCGACGCCCATCTCGGCGTGCAGGAAGTTCGGCGCGCAGATGGAAACGATGTCGACCTCGGGATCGGCCAGCACCTCGCGGTAGTCGGTGACCCCAGTCTGGTAGCCGAGCACGTTTACCGCGTACTGCGCCCGGCTCGGCTCGGTGTCGGCGGCCACCACCAAGCGGGGTCGGACGTTCAGCTCGGGATAGGTCAGCGGCACCGCCTGGTAGGCCTTGGTGTGCAGCTTGCCCATCCAACCGACACTGATCAGCCCCACTCCGGGGCGGGCGACATCACCCGACGACTCGGTCACAGGTCGTGATGTTAGGACAAATCAAGCGGGTCCACCAGCCGTCGCTGCCCGCGGAACTCCGCGGTGACTCATCGTTCAGCGGTCGACATCGCCGACGTCCTCGGCGTTGGCGTGATGACCATGATGGTGCTCGGACTCCAACCGGATCACGTGCAGCACGGCGTTGATCAGCGCCAGGTGGGTGAAGGCCTGGGGGAAGTTGCCCAGGTGCTGCCCGGTGTGGGCGTCGATCTCCTCGCCGTACAGGTTGAGCGGACCGGCGAAGGACAGCAGCTTGGCGCACAGCTTGCGAGCCTTGTGGTACTCCCCGATCTCACACAGCGCCGACACCAGCCAGAACGAGCAGATCGTGAACGAGCCCTCCTCGCCCTCGAAGCCGTCGTCGGTCTCCTCGACCTTGTAGCGCAGCACCAGCCCGTGCACGGTCAGCTCATCGGCGATCGCCAGCACGGTGGCTCGGACGCGCTCGTCGTCGCGCGGCAGGAACCGGACCAGAGGCACCAGCAGCAGCGACGCATCCAACGCCTTGGTGTCGTAGTGCTGGGTGAAGACCCCGCGCTCGTCGACCCCGTGCGCGAGGATGTCCTCCTTGATCTCCTCGGCCGCCAGCTCCCACTCGTGCGCCTTGTCGAGCTCGCCGCTCAGCCGGGCCAGCTTCGCGCCTCGGTCGACAGCCACCCAGCACATGATCTTGGACGAGGTGAAGTGCTGCAGGTCGCCGCGTACCTCCCAGATGCCGGCGTCCGGCTCGCGCCAGTGCTTGAGCGCCTCGTTGACCTGCTTGTCCAGGATCCCCCAGATCCGGCCGTCCACGTGGTCGGCGGCCTTGGCGTGCAGGTACACCGAGTCGAGCAGGGCGCCCCAGACGTCGTGCTGCTGCTGCGCGTACGCGGCGTTGCCGATCCGGACCGGTCGGGAGTTGGCGTAGCCGGGCAGATGATCGAGCTCGTACTCGGTCAGGTCCCGCTCGCCGGCGATGCCGTACATGATCTGGATCTGGTCGTCCCGCTCGGCCACGTCGGCGATGAAGGAGAAGAAGTCCAGCGCCTCCCAGTCGAAGCCGATCGAGTAGAGCCCCCACAGCGCGAAGGTGGCGTCGCGGATCCAGGTGAAGCGGTAGTCGTAGTTGCGGTTGCCTCCCGGCGTCTCCGGCAGCGAGGTGGTGCCGGCGGCCGCGATCGCCCCGGTCGGCGCGTACGTCAGCCCCTTCAGCGTGAGCGCGCTGCGCTGCAGGTACGTCCGCCACGGATGGTCCGGGAAGCGGCCTCGGGCCAGCCAGTGCTGCCAGTGGTGGGCGGTCCAGACCTGGCGGGAGTAGGCCTCGGTGTACGTCATCGGCGGCTCCTTGCTGCCCCAGGACAGCGCGATGTAGCGGGTGTCGCCCTCCTTGAGCAGCGTGCGAGCGCTGGCTTGTCCGCCTTCGAAGCCGAGCCGCAGGTCGGTGGTCAGGGTCAGCGTGAAGTCCACCCCCTCGGCCGTGGCCCGACCCTGGTGGTAGCCGTGCTCGGTGTAGTCCCAGCGCGCCGTCCGGCGGCCGTAGTCGAACACCGGCTCGCAGTCCATCGCCACCTGCACCTCGCCCGAGACGCAGCGGACGGTACGCAGCAGCACATGCTCGGCGTCGTAATCGTTCGGGGTGCGGCGGTGGGTCTTCGACCTGCTCTGCTCGTGCCGCCACGGACCCATCAGCAGACAGTCGCGGACGACGATCCACCCCGTCGAGGTGCCCCAGCTGGTCTCGATGATCAAGGTGCCGGGGATGTAGCGGACGTCGGCCGGCACCTCGACGTCGACCGGGGAGATCCGGAAGGCACCGGCGTGCCGGCCCAGCATCCGGCCGAAGATGCTCGGCGAGTCGAACCGCGGGATGCACATCCAGTCCACCGAGCCGCTCGGAGCCAGCAGCGCGTTCACCTCTCCGTCGGAGAGGAACCCGTAGTCGCCGATCGGCACCGAGCGGACCCGGTGGGAGGGACTCGCGTGCTGGTGGCTGATCGCCTTGCTGCTGGCCATGGGGTGCAGCATTCTCCGTACAGGTTTTCGGGCGCAAGGGCTGGATTGGAACGTTCGTGTCACGATGGACCGGCACGCACCGCACGACAACCCGGGATCGTCGTCCCCGGGAGAGGACCAGATGAACGGGAACGCAAGCTTTCGACTGGGCAACACCACCGTGTTGTCGGTAGGCGCGGTCGAGGCACCCATCGTGGTGCCGTCGTCCGCCTTCGACGAGCGCCTCGCCACGACGTACGAGCGCGTCGGCATGCTGCCCGGCATGCTGGTCAAGCTCGCCGGCGTCCGCGAGCGCCGATGGTGGCCGACCGACGTCACCTTCGCCGACGCCGCGGCGATGGCCGGCGCCAAGGCCCTGGCCGAGGCCGGGATCCGACCCGAGCAGGTCGGGGTGATGATCAACTCCTCGGTCTCCCGCGAGCATCTCGAGCCGTCCACCGCCGTGGCCGTCCACCACCAGCTCGGGCTGCCGACCAGCTGCCTGAACTTCGATCTGGCCAACGCCTGCCTGGGCTTCGTCAACGCGATCCAGCTGGCCGGCACGATGATCGACGCCGGCCAGGTCGACTACGCGCTGATCGTCGACGCCGAAGGATCCCGCCACACCCAGGAGGTGACCCTGGATCGGCTGTCGTCGCCGGACGCCACGGCGGCCGACTTCAAGTCGCAGTTCGCGACCTTGACCCTCGGATCCGGTGCGGCCGCGATGGTGCTGGGGCGGGCCGACCACCACCCGGAAGGCCATCGCGTGGTGGGAGGCGTCAGCCGAGCCGGGACCGAGCACCACGACCTGTGCGTCGGTGATCTGACCAAGATGCGCACCGACAGCAAGAAGCTGTTCGAGTACGGGATCGCGTTGGCCCTGGACACCTGGCGCGGCGCCGCCGGCGAGTTCGGCTGGGAGGGCACGATCGACTGGTTCGTCGCCCACCAGACCTCCACGGTGCACCTGCGCGCGATGGCCGCCGAGCTGGGGGTCGATCCGCAGCGGTTCCCGACCACCGTCGAGTTGTACGGGAACATCGGACCGGCCGCGGTCCCCTTCACGCTGGCCAAGACGGCGGATCGGATGCGCTCCGGCGAGCGGGTCCTGCTCCTCGGCATCGGCTCGGGGCTGAACACCTCGTTCGCCGAGATCGCCTGGTGAGTCGGCGCGCTGCGCCGCCGTTCGCCCTGGACCTGCCCGGTGTGGACCCGACCTGGTCACGCCGCCTCGACGTACCTGACGCCGACGGGATCCCCCGCACCTGGCACCTGCTCGAACGACCGGCGAGCCCGGAGTCGCCCGCGGGCACGATGTTGTGCCTGCACGGCAACCCGACCTGGTCCTACCTCTGGCGCCGGTTCCTGGCGGCCGCCCCACCCGGCTGGCGAGTGATCGCCCCGGACCAGCTCGGGATGGGCTGGTCGGAGCGAGGAGAGCTGCCCCGCACCCTGGCTGAGCGGATCGACGACCTCGGTCGGCTCACCGACGCCCTGGAGGTCACCGGCCCGGTGGTCGCCGTCGCCCACGACTGGGGCGGCCCGATCCTGCTCGGCTGGGCCGAGCAGCACCGCGACCTGCTGGCCGGGATCGTGCTGACCAACACCGGCGTGGCCGTGCCGACCGGAGTGGCCCCGCCGGCCCTGATCCGGCTGGCCCGTTCGGCGCCACTGCTGGAGACGGTGTGCGTGCGGACCGCGGCGTTCGTCCGTGGTGCCACCGCCTTCTCCCGGCCGCCCCTGCCGCGGGAGATCCGCGACGCGTACGCCAGCCCGTACGCCCTGCCCAGCCGGCGCAGAGCTGTCCGCGACTTCGTGACCGACATCCCGCTGGAGCCCGAGCACCGGAGCCGCGATGCCCTGGCGGGGGTGGTCGACGGGCTCGACGCGCTGGCCGACGTCCCGGCGCTGCTGGCCTGGGGACCACGCGATCCCGTGTTCTCGATCCGCTACCTGCACGACCTGCGTCGACGGCTTCCCCAGGCTGACGTGCAGCTGTATCCGCGAGCGTCGCACCTGGTAGTGGAGGACGCCCCAGAAGCCGTCGAGGACATCTGGACCTGGGCGGAATCCGTCAGTCGACGGACAACGCCGCCGGCAGAGCCCACCGAGAGTACGGAAGCCGTCCGCCGACGGACGCCGCCGACCACGGGATCGCGCGACCCGGGGCGCCCGCTCTGGGCGGGTCTGCTGGAGCGCGCCAACGACCCCGCCACCGCCATCGCCGAGCTCGGTCCGGGCGCGGCCGGCCCGATCAGCTTCGCCGACCTGGAGCGACGGGTCGCCGACCTCGCGCTCGGCCTGACCGAGGCCGGGATCCGCCCCGGCCAGCGAGTCGCCCTGCTGATCCGTCCCGGGATCGACCTGACCGCGGCGGTGTACGCCTGCTGGCGGGCCGGGGCCTCCATCGTCATCGCCGACGCCGGGCTGGGGCTGCGCAACCTCGGCCGCGCCCTGCGCAGTGCTGACCCTGACCACCTGATCGCCATCCCCCCGGGCCTCGTCGCCGCCCACGCTCTCCGCGTGCCCGGCCGGCGCATCCTGGCCGGTGACCTGCCGCCCGTGCTCCGCCGCCGACTCCGCGTCGCCCAGTCGCTGACCGAGCTGCAGCGATCCGGTCGTCTCAGCCGCGCGAGTCATCAGGCCGCCGACACCGTCCCGCCGCGGCAGCCCGCACCTGAGCTCGATTTCGAGCTCGATTTCGAGCTCGACGCCGAGGCCGAGGCCGCGGTGCTGTTCACCTCCGGCGCCACCGGCCCGGCCAAGGGGGTGGTTTACCGGCATCGCCAGCTCCGTGCCCAGCTGGACCTGGTCAGCCGGGTCTGCGAGCTGCAACCCGGGGCCCGCCTCGTCGCCGCCTTCGCCCCGTTCGCGCTCTACGGTCCCGCTCTCGGTGCTGCCGCGGCCGTACCCGACATGGACGTGACGAGGCCCGGAACCCTCACCGCGACCGCACTGGCGGAGGCCGTCGCCGCAGTCGACGCCACCGTCGTCTTCGCCTCCCCCGCCGCGCTGCGCAACGTCGCCGCCACGGCCTCCGACCTCACCCCGGGCCTTGTTCGCCGGCTCACCAGCGTTCGGACCCTGTTGTCCGCCGGCGCGCCCGTCCCCTTGCCTCTTCTGCAGCAGATCCAGGCGCTGCTGCCGCACGCCGAGCTGCACACCCCATACGGGATGACCGAGGCCCTGCCCGCCACCGACGTCACGCTGCCCGAGATCGAGCAGGCCCTCGCCGACGCCGGACCGCACGCGAACGGCGTCTGCGTCGGCCGGCCGCTGCCCGGCGTGAGCATCCGGATCGACCCCCTCGCAGCGCCCACCGCCGATCCCGTCGGACAGCTCGTCGACCACCCGGGCGTGACCGGCGAGATCTGCCTGGCCGCTGAGCACATCAAGGACCACTACGACCGGCTCTGGGCCACCCAGCGGCGCAGCGCGTCGCCGCCGGGCTGGCACCGGACCGGCGACGTCGGCCACCTCGACGACCAGGGTCGGCTCTGGGTCGAAGGTCGGCTCGTGCACGTGGTCAGCGGTTCCGACGGACCGGTCACCCCGGTGGGGGTCGAGCAGCGGGTCGAGATGCTCGCTTCGGTGTCCATGGCCGCGCTGGTCGGGATCGGACCCCCGGGCACCCAGCAGAGCATCGCCGTGGTCGTGCCGGTCGACTCGTCGACCCGCGGGCCCCTCGCCCCGGCCGACCTCAGCTCCGACGTCCGTACGGCCGCCGGCACCCCGCTGGCCGCGGTGCTGGTCACCGACCGGCTGCCGGTCGACATCCGGCACGCGTCGAAGATCGACCGGGCCCGTGTCGCCCGCTGGGCGGACCGCCTCCTGGCCGGCGGCCGTACGGCAGGTCGGCGTCGGCCGTGAAGGTCCTGCTCACCGGGGGTCGCAGCATGCTCGGCGCCGCGGTCGCCCGACAGCTCGCGGCCCGGGGCGACCGGGTCACGGTCCTCCAGCGGCATCCCGCGACGCTCGGCCTGCCCGAGGTGCTGGCCGACATCAGCGATCGCGAGGCCGTACGGCGTGCCGTCGCGGGTCAGGACGCCGTGGTCCACCTCGCCGCCAAGGTCGGCTTCGGTGGCACCTGGCCGGAGTTCCTGCGGACCAACGTCACCGGCACCGGGGTGGTCGTCACCGCCTGCCGCGATCTCGGGGTGCCGCGGCTGGTGCACGTGTCGTCACCCTCGGTCGCCCACGTCGGCTCCGCCCTGGTCGGTGTGGGGGCGGGACCGGCCGATCCGGCGCACGTCCGGAGCCACTACGCCCGGAGCAAGGCCATGGCCGAGCAGATCGCCCTGGCCGCCGACCAAGCCGACCTCCGGGTCCTGGCCATCCGTCCGCACCTGGTCTGGGGCCCTGGGGACACGCAGCTCGTCGCTCGGATCGTGGAACGGGCGCGGCGGGGCACGCTGCCGATCCTGGGCTCCGGCGCCGCCTTGCTGGACTCGACGTACGTGGACAACGCCGTCGACGCCCTGGTCGCCGCCGTCGACCGGGTCGATCAGGTGCACGGCCGCGCGCTGGTGGTGACCAACGGTGAGCCCCGACCGATCGCCGAGCTGCTCGGCGGCCTGGCGACCTCCGGTGGTGCAGCACCGCCGCATCGGCACCTCCCGGTGGCGGCTGGGATCTTGGCGGGAACCGCCGTCGAGGCGATCTGGGGGCTGCGACGGGCGCTCGGCCTGCCGGCCGAGGACCCGCCGATGACGCGCTCCCTGGCCGAGCAGCTCAGCACGGCACACTGGTTCGACCAGCGGCAGACTCGAGAGCTGCTCGACTGGTCTCCGCGCGTCGACATCGCCACCGGCTTCGCACGGCTGGCCGTCACACCGATCTGACCGGCCGCCTGTGTGGGGTGCCGCACTGATCGATCAGGGCTGACACAATCCCCACGGGCGGTGGCGGGCCGTCCGCCGAGGAGGACGCATGCAGAACGGGACCTGGCTCACCATCGCGGTGTACGTGGTGTGGGTACTGATCATCATCGTGGCCGGGGTGTACATCGCCTCGAACCGCAAGCCGTCCTCGGCGATCGCCTGGATCATGGCGATCATCTTCATCCCGGTGATCGGCATCGTGTTCTTCCTGCTGATCGGCAACTGGCGGTTGAACAGGCACCGTCGGGACAAGCAGGATCATGTCTCCGCGATCTTCCTGGAGCGGACCGAGGGGCTGCACCTGGCCAGTCACCCGGACGACTGGCCGGACTGGCTGCCGACGATCGTGACGCTCAACCGGAATCTCGGCGCGCTGCCGATGGTCGGCAACAACACCGCCGAGTTGCTGCCCGACTACCGCGGCGCGATCCAGGCCATCGCCGACGGCATCGACACGGCGCAGTCCTACGTCTACATCGAGTACTTCATCCT
The DNA here is from genome assembly GCA_035630075.1 of Microlunatus sp. Taxonomy (GTDB): domain Bacteria; phylum Actinomycetota; class Actinomycetes; order Propionibacteriales; family Propionibacteriaceae; genus Microlunatus. The sequence goes on along the minus strand of DASQLI010000185.1, from coordinate 12,718 downwards.
GGTCGACGACGAGACGACCAAGCCGATCATCGACGCGATCGGGCGGGCCTGCACCCGTGGCGTCAAGGTCAAGGTCTTGTCGGATCACATCGCCCAGTTCTCGTACCCGAACCGCAAAGGGACGGTCGAGCGGCTCCGGTCGATGGGCGCCGAGTACTTGCCGATGCTGCCCATCCAGCCGTTCAAGAAGCACTACCGGCGCCCCGACCTGCGCAACCACCGCAAGCTCGTGGTGATCGACGGCACCTTGGGCTACATCGGCTCCCAGAACCTGATCGCGGATCACTACCACCAAAAGGCCAACATCGAGAAGGGCCTGCACTGGAAGGAGCTGGTCTGCCAGGTGGAGGGACCGGTGGTCCGCGAGGTCGAGGCGATCTTCGTCACCGACTGGTACAGCGAGAGCGACGAGCTGTTGCTCCCAGCGGAGCGCAACGTGCATCTCGGAGAGATCGTGCACGACAAGCTCGACTGTCAGATGGTGCCGAGCGGGCCGAGCTTCGAGAACGACAACAACCTCAAGATGTTCGCCGCGCTGATCCAGAACGCCCGCCGCCGGATCAGCGTGACCAGCCCCTACTACGTGCCCGACGAGAGCCTGCAGATGGCACTGGTCACCGCCGGCGCCCGCGGCCTCGACGTCGAGCTGTTCGTCTCTGAGGTCAGCGACCAGTTCATGGTCTACCACGCCCAGCGTTCCTACTACGAGGAGCTGCTGCGGGCCGGGGTCAAGATCTACGCGTACGCGGCGCCGACCATCCTGCACGCCAAGCATCTCTCCATCGACGAGGACGTGTCGGTGATCGGCTCGTCGAACATGGACATCCGTTCGCTCACCTTGCACATGGAGATGATGATGTTGGTGCACAGTAAAGAGTTCTGCGACCGGATGCGCGAGATCGAGGACTCCTACCGGGCGGCCAGCAAGCAAGTCCACCTCGAGGACTGGCTGAAGCGGCCGGGCACAGAGAAGGTGTTCGACAACCTGATGCGGCTCACCTCGTCGCTGCAGTGATCGTTGTTGCGGTGATCGTTGCTGCGGTGATCGGCTTCAGCGGGTCAGCCTGACCTTGATCGCCTTCTTCGGACCGTAGGTCGTCCCGGTCCTGGCCCGCACCTGCAGCGTGTAGGTCGTGTTCCGCTTGAGCTTGGTGAAGGTAAAGCTCCGCTTCTTCGCGGAGACGGTCTTCGCGTACGGGCCCTTGCCGCTGGTGTTCTTGCCGCTGCGGTAGACCCGGTAGCCGGTGATCTTCTTGCCGCCGCTGTCCGTGGGCACCGACCAGCTGACCTTGGCCGTGCGCTTGCGGTAGCTCTTCGTGCTCACCCGCATCTTGGTCGGCGTGCTCAGGGGCACAGTGCCGGTGCTCAAGGCGACCTTCGCGACCGCTCCGGCGCCCACCCCGTTCACCGCCCGGATGGTCAGGTGGTAAGTCCGGTTGCCGCGCAGGTTGGTCAGCGTGGCCGAGCGCCGCGACGCCGACACGGTGACCGTGGCCGCTCCGCGGAGGTTGTTGTCGGTGCCGTCCCGGGTGATCTTGTATCCGGTGATCGGCGACGTGCCCCAGTCCGCAGGCACCGTCCAGCCGACGGTGGCCGAGGCCGTCCTGTCCGACCGCCGTACGGTGATCTTGGTCGGCGCCGCCGGGACGCGGCGAGCCGGACCGGCCGCGTACGCCAGCCGGTTCGGCGAACCGGCCGAATCGGTGATCTTGCCCGTGGTCGCGGTCGACGTCAGTCGCGCGCTGATCTGCGCGGGGGTGAGGCTCGGCTCGGTCTGCAGCAGCCTGGCCACCAGCCCGGTCACGTGCGGAGCCGCCATCGATGTACCCGACTGGGTCAGCGTCGCGGTGTCGCTCGCGGCCGAGGTCGAGAGGATCGAGACGCCGGGGGCGAAGAGGTCGACACAGCTGCCGTAGTCGGAGAAGGACGCCCGGCGGTCACGAGAGTCGGAGGCGGCCACCGTGATCGCCGACGTCGCCCGCGCCGGACTGTTCCGGCACGCGTTCCAGCCGTTGTTGCCGGCTGCAACCACCACCGGGATCCCCGCGGCCACCGTCCGCGCCACGGCCGCGTCGACCTCGTTCGAGACATCCCCACCGAGGCTCAGGTTGACCACCGATCGACCGGCCGGCTGGTGGGCGACCACCCAGTCGAGACCGGCGATGACGTCGCTGTTCCAACCGCTGCCACGGCAGTCGAGCACCCGGACCGGGACCTCACGGACTCCCTTGGCCACCCCGTACGTCGAGGCCCCGATGATGCCGGCCACATGGGTCCCGTGTCCCGCACAGTCGCTGGTGTTGGTGTCGACGGGACCGTTGGCGAAGCGGATCCCCACACCGACGCGGCCCCCGAACTGGGTGTGCCCAGCCCGGATCCCGCTGTCGATGACGAACGCGGTCACGCCCGCCCCGGTCTGGGCGTAGCCGTACGCGCGGTCCAGCGGTAGCGACCGCTGGTCCAGTCGGTCCAAGCCCCAGGGGGCGTGGACCTGATTGGCGCTGGCTCGTACCCGTCCGTCCTTCACCACCTGCTCGACCCGAGGATCGGCACGCACCTCGGCCACCTCGGCGGGGGTCAGCTCGGCACTGAAACCGCTCAGCACCTCGGCGTACTCGTGGACGACCTCACCGCCGGCCTCCTCCGCGTTGTCCACCGCCGTCGGTGTCACCTGGTCGCTGGTGGTGGTCACGATGTAGCGATCGGTGGCCTCGCCGTCGGCGCGCGCCGGCTCCGCGGCGACGAGCAGTCCGGACAGGACGGCCACGGCGACGAACGGCGTGACGAGTCGGTGCGCAAGAGCGGGCACCCGGGCCTCCTGGTCGAAAGGACGGTGGCAGGTCCGTTCGGGGCGACGCGGACTCCAGACCAGAATTGTGACGGTCTCTGGTGATCCACGGGAGCCCTCTGCCAAAGTTGCAACGTTCACATCAGCATTTCGTCCAGGAGGATCCGTGCCACCCGCCCGCTCCACCGCCCGCGGACCCATCCGGCTGCCCGACTCCGCGCAGGCCGCCCTCAGTCCCCTGCCCACAGCGCGGATCCTCGGCGGGATCTGGGCCGAACGCCGACGGATCAACCGCGAGGTCAGCGTGCCCAGTGCCTGGGACCGGTTGCAGGCGGCCGGCAACATCGCCAACCTCGAGCTCGCCGCCGATGGTGGAGCCGGCGAGTACGTCAACGACCTCCCGTTTCTCGACAGCGACCTCTACAAGTGGCTGGAGGCGATCGGCTGGACGCTGGCCGATCCGGAGCTGGCCGAGAGAACCGCGGCCGAGCTGCGCGACCGCCTCAGCGCGGCGACCGACCTGCTGAACCGGGTCCAGGCCGACGACGGCTACCTGGACTCCCACTTCCAGGTCCGCTTCCCCGGTGAGAGGTTCGTCCAGCTCGCGCACGGTCACGAGCTCTACTGCGCCGGACACCTGATCCAGGCCGCCGTGGCGGCGCACAGAAGCACCGAGGACGAGCGACTGCTGGCGGTGGCCCGTCGGTTCGCCGACCTGATCGTGACGTCTTTCGGCACCGATCACGGTCAGGTGGACGGGGTGTGCGGTCACCCCGAGATCGAGACCGCCTTGGTCGAGCTGCACCGCGAGACCGGCGACCAGCGTTACCTCGGCACCGCGCAGTACTTCATCGACCGGCGTGGCCACGGCCTGCTCGGCCACCACCCGTTCGGTCCGCAGTACTTCCAAGATCATGTTCCGGTCCGGGACGCCCAGGCGGTGGCTGGGCACTCCGTCCGCCAGCTCTACCTGCTCGCCGGCGTGGCCGACCTGGCTGTCGAGACCGGCGAGGTGGCTCTGGCCGAGACGGCGGCGCGGCTGTGGGCCGAGGGCACGGCCACCCAGACCTACCTGACCGGCGGGGTCGGCGCCCACCACCGCGACGAGGCGTACGGCGATCCGTACGAGCTGCCCAACGAGCGCAGCTACTGCGAGACCTGTGCGGCCATCGCCTCGATCATGTTCAGCTGGCGGATGTTGATCATGACCGGTGGGGCCGAGTACGCCGACCTGCTGGAGCGCACGCTCTACAACGGGTTCCTGGCCGGCATCTCGCTGGACGGTGAGCGCTACATCTACGCCAACCCGCTGCAGGTCCGTGATGATCATCTGGCCGCGGGCGGCGACCAGGACTATGCCCGGGTGCCGTGGTTCCGGTGCGCCTGCTGCCCCCCGAACGTGATGCGCCTGATCGCCTCGTTGGAGCACTACGTCGCGCTGAGCGGCCCGACTGAGCTGGTACTGCACCAGTACGTCACCGGCGGTTACGCCGCCGAGCTGGCGGCGGGGCGGGTCGGCGTCCGGGTGGCCACCGACTACCCGTGGCGGGGTGAGGTCGAGGTCACCGTCGCGGAGACCGTGGAGCCTGAGTGGACCCTGACGGTCCGCGTTCCGCACTGGGCGGCCGGTGCCACCTTGGCCGTCGACGGCGTGCCCGTCGACGAGACGCCCGAGGACGGCTGGTGGCGCCTCACCCGTCGCTGGCAGCTCGGTGACCGGGTGACTCTCACCCTGCCCGTGGTGCCCCGGTTGACCACGGCCGATCCACGGGTCGACGCCGCCCGCGGCTGCGTGGCGGTCGAGCGCGGCCCACTCGTTTACTGCGTCGAGTCCGCCGACCAGCCTGGGCAGCGGCTGGACGACATGATCATGGCGCTGGCGGGCGCCGCCTCGATCAGCGAGCGCACTGCCGACGGCCTGCCCAGCGAAATCGTCGCCCTGCGCCTGCCGGCGTCGCGGCGGCCGCGCGTCGCGTCGTCCTGGTGGCCGTACGCCGACGCGTCGGCAACGCAACCGGCAGTCGTTGCGGAGCAGATCGAGCTGACCGCGATCCCCTACTTCGCCTGGGGGAACCGCGGCAGTGGGGCGATGCGGATCTGGCTGCCGACGTCCTGATCGTCTGCCGTCGGGCCCCGTGTCTGGGATGTCGACGATCAGCATGGCGCCGCTCATCGGGCAGACCCGAGCGTGACGCGCTTACCTGCTGGGGCGTAGCGCGTACGGCCTCTGCTCACACGCCCGTGCCGGAGGATGACCCGCTTCGCCGCAGCTCGGTGCTGTTCCTGGATCAGTGGCCGGATGTCCTCGCGTGCAGATCCTGCATGTGCCGCCAACCACGGAGCAGAAAGCGATCGCACCCTCGATCCGTAGTCAATCGACCATTCGCTGAGTCGGTTGGCTTGGGGCGCATGATCTGGCCGCAGGTGTGCACGCAGTCCGACTGCACTCGCAGGACGTTGACCGCGAGGATCTGCGCGAGAACCAGCCGCACAACCACCCAGCCGCCTCTGAAGGTGACCCCGTGTTCCGGGCCTCTTCATAGGGCGGGGCGTGCCAAGATGTGAGGCCGTGAGTGCTCGGCTGCGGGTCAGCCGATCGGGGTCGCATCACAGGGCGGACGGCTTGCGAACACGGGTTGACCACCGCCGTGCTGGCAGGCGGTTTCGGACTCAGCTTGTATGGAGGACTCCTGCGAGGGACGTCGCGGGCCCCGGGCGGCCGTCGGCTCGCTTCCTGGTCGTGCAGTCGGCATGGGGCGGGCCCCCGTACAGGGTCGGTGCGGTGGCCGCAGTTAGCGGGGTGGCTGGTGGGCTCGTCTTCGTGGTCGCTTGTCGGTGCTGGTTGTGTGAGAGTGAGTGCGGTCGGTTTCGGGCAACGGTGGCTAGCCCTCTGATGGCTACGAACGGGGTGGAGGGTGATGTCGGACTCGAAGGGTTTACATCAGGATCTGGCGCGGGTGGTCCTGGTCGGCCGGGACCTGTCAGAGGTGCTGAGTGACATCACCAGCGTTGCGCGGAAAGCGATGCCGGCGGTTGAGGCGGCATCCATCACCCTGATCCGGGGAGAGAAGGCGTTCACCGCCGCCTACGACGGTCAGATGGCGCTCGACGCCGACGAGCTGCAGTACGAGCGGGGCTATGGACCCTGCATCGATGCCGGCCTGTCTGGGCAAACGATGGTGATCGACGACATGACGACCGAGGAACGCTGGCCCGACTACGCCCGCAACGCCGCCGCCCACGGGGTCGGCAGCTCCTTATCGGTGCCGTTGCCGTTCCAGACCGCCACGATCGGCGCCCTCAACACCTACTCCACCCGACCGCACGCCTTCGGCCAAGACGACCTAGTACTCGGCCAGGAGGTCGCCACCTGGATCGCGTTGGCGGTCGGCAACGCCGACGCTGCGGCGAGGACCAGCGACGAGCTGAGAAACATGCACATCGCGATGAAGTCCCGGGCGGTGATCGATCAGGCCAAAGGCATCCTGATGGAACGCTACAAGATCACCGAGGACCGGGCTTTCGCCGTGTTGGCCCGCGCTTCCCAAACCAGCAACATCAAGCTCCGCGACGTCGCCCAAGAGCTCATCGACACCGGCACTCTGCACGGCGTCGCCCTCCCGGGGTAGAAACGGGAGCTCGTGCTACCGGGGTGCCACCAGAGTCCCGCACCAACCGGGGGGACTGGTCGTGGCAAACGGTCGGCACCGGCGATCGAGGCGTCCCTCGCCAGTGGGGACGATCTGGCCACAGCGCAAAACGGGCCGAACGACCAACGGTTCCACTACTCCGAGCACCGCCGTCTCGCCGAGCGGTCTGCTTACGGCGACGGCGGCGTCCGCTGGCCGAGCCCGACTGAGGCGCTTCCGCGAGTCTGGATAGTGAACCGTGTTCGCCGAGTCTTGATGCGGCGAACCACGTCACTCCCGGGTGGCGGTGATTCCGGCGAGGAGGAGGTCGAGGCCTCGGTCGAGTTCGCGGACCCCGTCATAGTGGGCGAGGTCGCTGGCCAGGCCCCGCAGGATCGGGAACTGCCGCGGCGGCAGCTGATGGAGCCCAAGCCGGAGGAGGTCGTCGATCTCGTCGGGATTCACCACGGTGTCCTGCAGCTCGGCGAGGAGGTGTCCGTAGAGGAACCCGACGTAGGCCCGGTGGATCCGCATCGCCTCGGCAGCGGAGAACCCGGCCATGGTCAACAGGTGAAGGAAATGCTCGAGCGGTCGCAGGGTGGCTGGCGGACGCAACCCGTACGCGGTGGCGACCGGTCGGGTTAGCAGCAGATTCACGACGTGGGGATGGGCGAGTGCGAGCCGGCGGAAGTTGTGCGCGCTGCGCCGCAGCTGGGTCTGCCAGTCCTGACCTTCCTCGGGCAGTTCCAGCTCATCGAGGACAAGCTCGACGATCCCGTCCAGCAGCGCTGCTTGATCTGGGGCGTACCTGTACAGGGTCATCACGTCGCGCCCGAGCTCGCGGGCGAGTCGCCGGCGGGTGAGGGCGTCCAGCCCTTCGGCGTCGACCAGCCGCAGCGCGGTGGCCAGCACGCGCTGCCGGGTCAACGGCACCCGATCCGACGGTGTGCCGGCACGCGGGTCGTCGGATGTGGTGGAGGAAGGGGTCTCGTTGGGGCGCTGCCCGGGGTTGTCCTTGGCGGTCATGTGTCCGTGGCGCCCCTGTCTGTCATCCGTCGATCGATTTGCCTTGCGTTGCAGTCTACGTCTAACCTCTACACTGTAGATACGTTGTAAACGTAACTGCTGGAGCGGTCGAGGGGTCCGTCCGCTACCGGGAAGCAGCCATTCCATGGCTGCCCCCACACTCACTTCAGGAGCTCCATTTTGTCCACCTCATCCACCCAGACTCAGCCGGTCAACTACGACACCCAGGGCGTCCGTTTGACCACCGAGACCAAGTCAGCGTTCAAGACCACCGAGCTCATCGTCTACGTGCTCGCCGTCGTCGGTGTCCTCGTCGCCGCTGCGGTCACCGACAACGGCGAAGACGGCCAGGGCTTCGGCGCAGCCAGCGCATGGCTCTACGTCACGCTGCTGACCATCGGCTACATGATCAGCCGCGGCCTGGCCAAGTCCGGCAGCCGCGAGCGCTACACCGCGTAAGACAAGCGTCTGCGACAACAGGTGAGCCCCGCCAGGAACAATCCTGGTGGGGCTCGCTCCTATCGCTTGAGCACGATTCGTTCACCATCGTGAAGGCATCGCAGGTTCTTTCCGTCGAGAACCAGGACTGCATAGATCCACCTTGACGGGATACCCAGCTAGTAGGCATCCGCGGTGCTGAGCACCGCTCCACTTCGACCGCATCAAGGAGAACCATGACCGACCCCACTGCCGCTCCCGTTACGCCGACCGATCAGCCGTTCCCCACCTATGAGCCGCCGACCGGTGACACCGGAGTAGGCAGTGAGCCGACTGCCGCCGGCACCCCAGCTGCTGGCGCCGTCTCGGCTCCGGTCGCACCGGCGACTTCCCAGTCGAGCCTGGCTGCGCCCCGTGGGCTGAGCTACGCCGTGGACATTGTGTTCTGTATTGACGTGACCGGCAGCATGACGCCGATCATCGATGCGGTGAAGGCGAACGCGCTCGGCTTCTACGACGACGTGCAGGCCAACCTGACCGAGAAGGGCAAGAACGTCGCCCAGCTCCGGGTCCGGGTGATCGCGTTCCGCGACTTCGTCGCCGACGGCGCCGCCGCGTTGGAGGAGTCCCCGTTCTACACCCTCCCCGATGACCGTGGCGGCTTCTCCGAGTTCGTCAACGGGCTGATCGCCCAGGGCGGCGGCGATGCACCCGAGTCCGGACTGGAGGCGGTGGCCCTGGCCATCAACTCGCCGTGGACCACCACCGGCGACCGCCGACGGCAGGTCATCGTCGTCTGGACCGACCAGCCGGCCCAGCCCCTGGACCCGACCGTGGTGCCCGCCGACCTCGCTTCACGGGTTCCCGCCGACTTCAGCGCCCTCACCGATCTCTGGGAAGACGAGCAGGGCCTGATGGGCTCCAGCTCGAAGCGGCTGATCCTGTTCGCCCCCGATGGCCCCGGGTGGAGTGACATCTCCGCAGTCTGGGAGAACGTCGTGCACCATCCGTCGCAGGCCGGCGGCGGACTGTCTGAGGTGGACTACGGCACGATCATCGACTCGATCGGCAACTCGGTGTGAGCGAGTCTGTCAGCTCTTGGTCCGGCGCCGAGGTATCGGCGCCGGGGCCGACGGTCTCGTTCGGCTTCAACCTCGGCAAGATCCCCGACCAGGGCGAGGACTCCGACCCGATCCTGCGGGACGGGCCCGATCTGGGTCTGCTGGCAGTCTTCGACGGAATGGGCGGCGCCGGCGGCACCGTCTATGACACCGACGACGGTTCGCGCAGCGGCGCCTATCTGGCGTCACGGATCGCCCGCGACGTGGTCGAGCAGCGGATGATGCAGCTGCTGGTACCCGACTGGAACCTCAACGGGGAAGCGGCCGCAGAAGATCTCCGCCGCACGGTCCAGGAGGCTCTGCAGGAACGCCTCACCGAGCTCAAGGCCCCGAAGAGCGGGCTACGGTCACGGCTGCTCCGCGCCCTGCCCACAACCATGGCCGTGATCGCCCTGCAACGCACCCACCGCAGCGGATCCCAATGGCTGGCGCACGTGTTCTGGGCCGGCGACTCCCGCGCCTACGTGTTCGAGCCCGACGGGGCACGTCAGCTGATGAGCGACGACCTGCGCGATCCCGGCGACGCCCTGGCGAACCTGCGCCGTGACTCGGTGGTGAGCAACGCGATGTCGGCCGACACCGACTTCCACGTCAACTACCGCCGGGTGAAGCTGGAGGCGCCGTTCGTGCTGGTCTGCGCCACCGACGGCTGCTTCGGCTACCTGCCCACACCGATGCACTTCGAGCAGCTCGTCCTCGCCCCACTCACCACCACCCACACCGTGACCGGATGGTCCGCCACCATCCAACAAGAGATCTCCGCCGTCACCGGCGACGACGCCGCCATGGCAGTGATGGCGGTCGGTGCCGACCTCGACGAACTGCGCACCCTGTACGCGCCCCGCGTCGCCCAGCTCCACGAGCAGTTCACCACCCCCATCGACGCGCTCGCCCGCGACATCCAGCACGCCGAAGACCAGCTGGCGCTGTTGCGGCAACGCCAGCTCGACCAGACCCAGCAGCTATGGGACAGCTACCAACCCGGCTACGAGCAGTACCTCCACCCCAACCTGGAACCCGACGCAGATCCCTCAACCCAGCCGGAGGACGCCGACCTGCGCCACGGAGACCAGTCCGCAGCAGACCACGCCGACGACAGTGCTCCTGAACCTGATCGGCACGCAGCGTCAGGCCCGGAGGAGACCACGTCGGAGGGAATCGGGTACGGCGAGACCACAGACGGCGAATCGACGCAGGACGAGGTGACCTCGTGAAGGCCGGCGATGTGGTCAACGGCTACCTGATCTTGGAGGACTTCAAGGTCGTCGGCGCCGGGCTGAGCAAATGGACCTACGCCGAACGCGACGGACGGCAGTACTTCATCAAGGAGTTCCTCAGCCCCACCTACCCCGACGACGCCGCACCCGGTAGCGCGAAAACCAAAGCCAAGAAACGGGCCCGCTGCGCAACCTTCGAGAACCAGCACCGCAGCATGCAGAAAGCCCTGGCCCCGTTGTCGACCTACGGCGGCAACCTGATCGTGACCCTCGACTTCTTCCGTTGGGGAGCCAAGTACTACAAGGTCACCGAGAAGGTCGACGCCGAAGACCTCGGGCCCGGTGGCATCGCCGCCCTGGGCCTGCGCTCGCAGCTGGTGTTGATGAAGTCCGTCGCGCACAGCCTCAAGATCCTGCACGACCTGCGGATCGTGCACGGCGACTTGAAGCCCAGCAACATTCTGGTGAAGCGCACCGAGCTCGGCTACACCAGCAAGCTGATCGACTTCGACAGCTCCTACATCGCCGGCAACCCGCCGCCGTTCACCGAGATCGTCGGCACCATCAACTACTACTCCCCCGAGCTGCTCGGCTACATCCAAGACATCGGCGTCCAACCGGGCGAGCTGGGTGTCGCGTCCGACATTTTCGCCCTCGGACTCATCTACACCGAGTTCCTCACCGGTTCCGTGCCGCCGTTCGACACGGCGACCTACCACGAACCCGCGGTCGCCGTCCGCAGCGGCGAAACCCTCCGCATCCCCCGCGACGGCATCGCCCCGATCCTGGCGGAGCTGGTCGACGCCATGCTGCTCGCCGAACCCACCCAGCGACCCACCATCGGCCAGGTCCACGCCACCTTGATGGGCATCCGACAGCCGAGCGACCCTGTGACACCGGCAGCGCCGACCACCATCCGGAGCTCACGATCGACGGTGAAGTCGCCCACGCCGGCTGCTGCGCCATCTGGTGCGCTGCGGGGCAAAGGACTCAGAATCACCGACCCCGCATCGCCCACGGACCCCGCTCCGAAGAGCCCGCAGCCATCCCCGGGGCTTGTCGGCAAGCTCGTCGGCAAACTGACCAGACGACCACCGCGATGAACCCGCTGGGTCCGGTCTGGCGCTGCCGCGTCTGTGAAGGGGTGAACCGCACCGGCCGCGTCTGCGCCACCTGCGGTGCTGAGGTACCGGTCGGTGAGCCCCTGCGCGCTGCCGTGCGAACCGTCAAGCCCAGCAGTAGCCGGCCCGCCGCACCGCCGCCCGTGCCGCCCAACCCCACCCGACGTGAGCTGCGCAGCTACCCGATCCCCGAGGAAATCCATCCCGTCGCATCCGACGACCCGCTCGCCTTCGACAACGCCTTCGAGATCCACCCCCTCCCCGGCGGATGCATGATCAACGTCGGCCCACGCACCCGCCATTACTAGCCCGACGACGGGACCACCACGCCGGCTGCCGGGAGGGCGGCCAACGCGCTACTTGGTGCCTGGCTGGTACGACAGCATCACCGCTGAGGCGGACTAGCTTCGAACTCACCGAGAAGTCGGCCACGGCTGGTCCGGAGCCTTCATCCCGCCCGAAACCATGCCGATGGCGTATAGACGATCGTGCCCCCTTTCACCGTCCGCCATTCCCAGCTGAACCAAGGCCGGTGAAACGGGGCCGCCCCGAATCGTCGACCGAGCGATGGCCATCACCACCCACCGCCGTTCTCGCTGGACGGTGGTTGAGCGTGACGTGTGAGACGCCCACCAGCGACCAGCCGCTGTTCGCAAGCCGGTCGCTCTGCGGCGCATGGCCCGCGGGAGTCGGGGTGGCGCTTCCTACAATCCGTGGATGGAGTCTCGGAACGACCCGTACGCCCATGTAGCTCGGCTTCGGCCCCTTGATGCCGTGGTCACAGTGCTTCATGCCGATCACCTCATGCCGTTTCTGAAAGGCGAATCCTCGCGCATGGTGACGCCAGCGATGCAAGCCTGAGTACTGTGCTGGTCTGGACACTGCTGGGCAATGCCCAGGAACCGCAGCATGGCTGAGGGGACCAGATGGGATTCCGGATCCGGTTGATGGTCGATGGTGATTCGCGGGCGCTGGCTGTTGACCCGCGCACCACGCTGTTGGACGCGCTCCGCGATCACCTCGGCGTGACGACGCCGAAGAAGGGCTGCGACCACGGGCAGTGCGGGGCGTGCACGGTAGTCCTCGACGGCCGGCGGGTAGTCAGCTGCCTCACACTCGCCATCGCCCAGGACGGTGCGACCGTCACCACTGCCGCCGGGCTGGCTGACGGTAATGAGCTGCACCCTGTGCAGCGCGCGTTCTTAGACCGGGACGCGCTGCAGTGCGGTTTCTGCACCCCGGGCCAGCTCTGTTCGGCCGTCGCGATGCTCGCCGAGGCGGCTGACGGGGTTCCCAGCGCCGTCACGGGGGACGGCGACCCGACGGTGCTGACCGAGGAGGAGATCCGGGAGCGGATGAGCGGCAACCTGTGCCGCTG
>DASQLI010000184.1:0-2321 GCA_035630075.1 Microlunatus sp. | reverse complement strand
CGGACCGGTAGCCGTGCGCCGCGATCCAGCCACCGAGGGTCTGGATCGTCGGCATCACGTCGTCCATCGGACCGTGGTGGATGATCGACGCCGCCGAGATCTCGGGAAGCTCGGTGACGACCAGGCCGTCGGGCGCCGCGCTGTCGGGGATCGGCGCCGCGGCGTGGGCGATCAGACCCTCCCCGTCGGCGGCGTTCTCGTAGTAGGCCAGGGGTGCGCCGACGCAAGCGACCCCGGCTTCCCCCAGCTGGGTCATCAGCTGGTCGAACAGCGGACCCAGCACGGGTGTGATGAACTGCGGCTCGAAGCCACCGACCGGAGCACTCAGCTCGGCCACCCGGACGGCTGGGACCGTCTTGATCTCGATCTCTTCTGACATGGCACTTTCCCTTTCGATGACTCGGAGCCTCGCCTCGACCCTGCCCAGTCGCGCCGTGTCCGCCGCGATCTGCTCCCGCAGCTCCGCTCGGCGCAGCCGCAGCATCCCGCGCAGCTCCTCCACGTCGATCTCGTCGTCGACGATGGTGGCGACCTGGTCGAGGGTGAACCCGAGATCCTTGAGGGCCACCACCCGGTTGAGCCGGGTGAGCTGTTCGACCCGGTAGAACCGGTAGCCGGTGAGCGGATCGACGGAAGCAGGACGAAGCAGACCGATGGCGTCGTAGTGGCGCAGCATCCGTACCGACACACGGCCGGACCTGGCGAAGTCTCCGATACTGAACATGATGTCTCCAGGGATACGGCCTGACACCGTGTCAGGGTCAAGCGGCTGACCCGAAGTCTGACGGCTCGAGGGTGTGGGGTCGCCGCCTACCCTGGACCTCATGTCGCAGTACCCCGGGTACCAGGCGCCCGGTCCGCACGGCGCGCCTCAGTTCAGCCCGCCCGGTGGTCAGCCGACCGCACCCCTCCCGACAGCACCGATTCCCATCGGCTACCACCCGGATCCCTACGGCGGTCCACCACTGCCGCCGGCTCCCGTTCCTGGCTGGCCGGTGGCGCAGCCGTACGCCCCGGTGGTCCGCCGGCAACGTCCGGCGGTGATCGCGATGGCCGCGACGATGACAGTGACGGCGTCCCTGCAGTGGCTGTGCGTGCTGAGTCTGGCCTGGCTGGTGGCCACGGCGGGCGCTGCAGGCCTGTCCACCACCGATGTCGAGGGTGCGTTCTACCACATCCTGCGCCGCTTCCACCTGCGGATGATCGAGGGGCTGGCCCTGCCGCTGTACGGCTTCCCGACGCTCGCGTTCTTTCTCGGCTTCGTGGTTCTGGCGCCTCGGGTGTGGGCCCGGCTCGCCCTCACCCTGACCGGGGTGGCGACACTGGCCTGGTCGGCCTGGTGGCTCCGGGGCGACATCCTGTGGTGGCTGCCGATCGCCACCTACATCGGCATCGTCTGCCTGATCTTGTGGACCCCAGGTGCGACCCAGTGGTACCGGCGAGCTGACCCCGCGCAGGTGAACGGGCTCGGCTAGCTGCCGGCCAGGCCGCCGAGTCGGCGGACGGCTTCGTCGAGCACCGGGTCGGACTTGCAGAACGCCCAACGGACGTACGGCCGGCCGGCCTCCGTACGTGCGTAGAACACCTGGTGGGGGATGGCCACCACCCCGCAGCGACGGGGCAGGTCACGGCAGAACGCGACCCCGTCGTCGTAGCCGAGTGGCCGGACGTCGGTGGTCATGAAGTAGGTGCCGCGGGGGATCGCCGGCTCCAGACCCACCGACCGCAGACCGGCGGCCAGCCGATCACGCTTGCCCTGCAGCTCGTGCCGCGCGGCGGCCACCCAGGCGTCCCCCTCGTTCAGCGCCTGGGCGATGGCGGGTTGGAACGGCGCTCCCGAGACGTAGGTCAGGAACTGCTTGACCGCGGTCGGCTCCGTGATCAGCTGTGCCGGTCCGAGCGCCCAGCCGATCTTCCACCCGGTGGCGGAGAAGGTCTTGCCCGATGAGGAGATCCGGATCGTGCGCTCCCGCATCCCGGGGAGGGTGGCGAGCGGCAGGTGCTCGGTGTCGTCGAAGACGAGGTGCTCGTACACCTCGTCGCAGACCACCAGGAGGTCGTGGGTGATCGCGAGCTCGGCGATGGCGGCCAGCTCGGGTCGACCGAGGACGGCGCCCGTCGGGTTGTGCGGTGAGTTGACCAGGATCATCTTCGTGCGTGGGGTGACGGCCGTCCGCAGCTCGTCGAGGTCGATGACGAAGTCCGGCCCGAACACCCCGACCCCGACGATCCGCCCACCGGCGAGGGCGACCGAGGCGGCATAGGAGTCGTAGAACGGTTCCAGGGCGATCACCTCGTCGCCGGGATCGACGAACGCCAGG
>DASQLI010000183.1:0-12028 GCA_035630075.1 Microlunatus sp. | reverse complement strand
ATCAACTGAGCGAAACGCGGAGGCGACGATGGAGTACACCCGGCTGGGTCGGTCGAACCTGATGGTGAGCAGGATCTGCCTGGGCACCATGCACTTCGGGCCCAAGGCGGACGAGGCCACCTCGCACGCGATCCTCGATCGCGCTCTCGAACTGGGAATCAACTTCATCGACACCGCCAACGCGTACGGCGGGTCGGCCGGGTTCGGCCGGACGGAGGAGATCATCGGGTCCTGGCTCACCCGACAACCCGAGGTGCGCGACCAGATCGTGCTGGCCACCAAGCAGTACGCCGGCCAGCACCCCGACCGACCCAACGGCGCCAGCGGCTTCTCCGCGTACCGGTTCCGACAAGCGCTGATCGACTCACTGCGCCGACTGCAGACCGATCGGATCGACCTGTACCAGACCCACCACATCGACCCCACGGTGAGCGCGGAGGAGTTCTGGGGAACCTACGAGCGGGCGATCGCCGACGGTGACGTGCTGTACGCGGGCTCGAGCAACTTCTCCGGCTGGGGCCTGGCCATGTACCAGCTGCAGGCGTGGCAGCGCGGTGGGATGGGCTTCATCTCCGAGCAGACCCAGTACAACCTGCTCAGTCGGGTGCCGGAGATGGAGGTGCTGCCGGCGGCGAAGCACTTCGGGATCGGCGGGATGATCTACATGCCGCTCGCCGGTGGTCTGCTGACCGGCAAGGTCTCCTCGATGGACGGGTCGCGGACCGCGCAGGTCGAGCAGGAGTACGGGATCAGCCTGGGTGAGGACAACACCCAGTTCGCCGAGTACTCCGCACTGTGCCGGGATCTTGGCGAGACCGAGACGGCCGTGGCGATCGCCTGGGTGCTGCAGCACCCGGCCGTCGACTCCGTGATCGTCGGCGTCCGGACGGTCGAGCAGCTCGACGGGCTGGATCATGCCGCCGAGCTGCAGCTGGCCCCGACGACGATGGCCCGGCTGGACGAGATCTTCGACATCAACCGCGGCCGCAAGATCCTGAAGGGTGAGTCGCCGCAGGCGCACGCCTGGTGACGGGTCGTCGGGTGGGGGCGACGGTCAGCCGAGCACGTCCGCCGTGGTCAACCAGGCTTCCTCCAACGACGCCTGCTCGTCGGTGGCTGCGGTGAGCTGGTGCTGCAGATCGGCCAGCCGTCCGTAGTCGCTGGCCGCCTCGGCCATCTGCTCGTGAAGCCGACCGATCCGGCGCTCCACCTTGCTCAGCTGGCTCTCGATCCGGGCCAGCTCCTTGCGCGCTTGTCGTGCGTCGGCCGGCGACAGCCCGTTCGTCACCGCAGCCGAGCTCGCCGAGTCGTTGGCTTCTGGTCCACTGATCGCGACGTCGCCAGCCCGCTCGGCCGCGTGCCGGAGCTCGAGGTACTGGTCCACGCCACCGGGCAGCAGCACGCAGCGGCCGTCACCGAGCAGCGCGTACGTGACGTCGCAAACCCGCTCCAGGAAGTAGCGGTCGTGCGTCACCACGATCAAGGTCCCGGGCCAGGAGTCGAGGTAGTCCTCGACCACGGTCAGGGTGTCGATGTCGAGGTCGTTGGTCGGCTCGTCCAGCAGCAGCACGTTCGGCTCGCCGATCAGCAGCCGGAGCAGCTGCAACCGACGCCGCTCACCACCGGACAGGTCACCGATCCTGGTGGTCAGTCGCTCGCCGGTGAAGCCGAAGTCCTCCAGCAGGCTGGTCGCGGTCACCTCGCGCCCCGACGCCATCTGGGTGACCCGGCGCTCCGCCGTGACCAGGTCCAGCACCCGCTCTCCCGCGGGCAGCTCAGCGACCGCCTGCGACAGGTGCCCGATGTCGACCGTCCGGCCGCGCTTCACCCGACCCGCATCCGGCTCCCGCTCGCCGGTGAGGAGCCGCAGCAGGGTGGTCTTGCCGGCGCCGTTCACGCCGATCAGCCCGATCCGCGCCCCTGGACCGATCGACCAGGACAGGTACTCGATCAGCACCCGGTCGCCGACGACCGCCGTCACATCGGTCAGGTCGAAGACGTCCTTGCCCAGCCGGGTCACGGCGAACCGCTCCAGCTCGAGGGAGTCCCGCGGTGGCGGCTCGTCGGCGATCAAGGTGTTGGCCGCCTCGATCCGGAACTTCGGCTTCGAGGTCCGGGCCGGCGCGCCCCGGCGCAACCAGGCCAGCTCCTTGCGCAGCAGGTTCTTGCGGCGGGCGGCCAGCTGGGCGTTCTGCCGGGCCCGCTCGGCCCGCGCCAGCACGTAGGCGGCGTAACCGCCGTCGTACGCATCGACAACACCGTCGTGGACCTCCCACACCCGGGAGCAGACCGCGTCCAGGAACCAGCGGTCGTGACTGACCACCAGCATCGCGGCGCCGCGGTCCTGCAGGGTTTGCAGGTGCTGGGCGAGCCAGTCCACGGCCTCGACGTCCAGGTGGTTGGTTGGCTCGTCCAGCACCAGCAGGTCGTGGCCGCCGAGCATCAGCGCGACCAGTGCCGTGCGCCGTCGCTCGCCGCCGCTCAGCCGGCTGACCTCGGCGTCCAGGTCGACCGCGCCCAGCAGGTGCTCGACCACGGCGCGGGTCCACGGGTCGGCGGCCCAGACGTGATCGGCTTCGCCGCCGACGATCACATCCCGTACGGTCGCGTCGGCGGCGAAGTCGTCGGCTTGGTGGAGATAGCCGATCGAGGTGGCTCCGGAGCGGATGACTCGGCCGGAGTCGGGATCGTCCACTCCGGTCAGGATCCGCAGCAACGTCGTCTTGCCGGAGCCGTTGCGGCCCACGACACCGACCACGTCGGCGGTCGAGACGCCGAGACTCACCTCATCCAGCACGAGCCGGGTCCCGTACTGCACGGAGACCCGCTCGGCGTTCACCACGTTGACCATCGCCACCCATTCCCTCGCACCCGGGGCGCTCACGGCAAATCGAACTATCGTCGATCGGGTGGGAAACAGTGCGGCGGTGCCGACAGCCGAGCCCGACCTGCTCGCTTCGGCGCTGCCGACCGGCGCTCGGGTGCTGCACATCGGACTGATGAAGACCGGTACGACAGCGCTGCAGCACGCGGCCGCCGCGCACCGCGCCGATCTGGCTCGGCACGGCGTCTGCTACCCGGGCCGAGGGACCAACCACCTGTATCCGGTCTGCGCGCTGATGGGTCGACGGCTCGGCTGGTCTGCCTCGGGGGCGGTCGCGCCGGACCTGCACTGGTGGCGCGATCTGCTGGCCGAGATCGAAGCCGCCGGCGACCAGCGGGTGCTGGTCAGCCACGAGTTCGCCTCCGAGTGCGACGACGAGCAGGCCGCCCGGTTCGTCGACGAGCTCGGTCCGCAGCTACGGGTGGTGATCACCCTGCGTGGCTTCGCCACTCTGCTCGGTTCGAGCTGGCAGCAGTACGTCAAAGCCGGCCGCCGCAAGGCGTTCCACCCCTGGCTGAAGGAGGTGCTGGCCGAGCAACCACGCAGCAACCAGGCCCGCGCCTTCTACCGTCGGCACGACCAGGCGACGATCCTGCGCCGCTGGCTCGACCTGGTCGGGCCAGACCGGTTGATCATGGTCCTCGGTGACCCGGAGAACCGAACGCTGCTGCCGGACGCGTTCAGCGACCTGCTCGGGCTGCCGCGGGAGTTCCTGCGCGACAGCGGCGACGACGGCCAGAACCGGTCGCTGTCGTGGCAGGAGGCGGAGTTCCTGCGCCGGGTCAACACCCGGGTGCACCAGGCCCGGATCGGTTGGCGACCGTACGAGGTGCTGATCCGCGACGGACTCGTCGCCCGCACGCTCAAGGCCCGACGTCCCACGGACCACGAGACGCCGATGGTGCTGCCCGCATGGGCGGAAGAACCGGCGCTCACGCGGGCCAGGCGCTACCACGACGCGGTCGTCGGCTCCGGCTGCCAGATCATCGGGGACCCGGCACGGCTGCTGGACCGGCCGCGGGTGGGTGAGCTGCCGACCCCGACGGCGGTTCCCCTCGACGCCGCGACCGAGGCGACGGCGGGGCTGTTGTCGGCCGCCCTGGGCCAGGGCTCGGAGTTCGACGTGACGGATCGACCATTACCACCGCAGCTGCAGCGGCTGCTGCGCTTCCGACGCGGACGACAGTGGGTGGAGCTGAACGAGGCCAATCCGACCGCCTCCGCCGGGGACCTGTTCGTGGTGGCGTTGCTCCGGGCCGGACGCCAGCTCCGCCAACGATTGCGGCGGTCCAGCTGACTCGGCAGGGAGGTGCCTGCGTCAGCGGCCGCGCATCGCCTGGCGGGCGCCCTTGACCTGTCGCGGGTTGGTCGGCATCGGACCCTTCGGCATCGGCAGCTGCGGCCGGACGGCGTCCAGGGCCCGCAACCGCTGCTTCAGGTCGGTGATCTGGTTGGCCTGCAGCGTCTTGGGGAGCTTCTTGATCTGGTCGGCCAGCCTGTCCAGCGGGACCTGGCCGTCCTTGTCGCCCATCACCATCGTGGTGACCTTGATCCCGTACGCGACCCGCTCGTGCTTCCTCACCTCGCTGGCCAGCAGCGCCTTCAGCCGGCCGGGCTCGCCCTCGCCGATCAGCACCAGCCCGCCCGGGCCGATGGTGCGGTGCACGGCGTCCATCTGCTTGGTCACCGCGATCACCGGCTTGGACACCCACTGCTTGGGCAGCATCCCCAGCGCCACCTCGGCCGAGCCGGCCTGGCCGGCGTATCTCTTGTAGGTCGCCTTCTTGGTCCGCCGGACCAGGAAGATCATCGCCGCGAGCATGCCCAGCGTCAGGCCCAGCACCCCCAGGTAGATCGGGTGGCCGACCAGGAACCCGATCGCCAGCGCGATCACGAAGACGCCGACCCACGGGCCGAACACCCACAGCGGCAGTGCCTTGTCGTACTCGTGGGTGAGCTGGTAAGCCCGCTTGATCTGGCGCATCCGACCCATGTCGGCGGGGTCCGTGCTGGTCTTCTTGCGTTCCTTCTCCGCCCGCTTCGCGGCCTTCAGCTGCGCCTTGGCGTCCTTGCCGGCTTGGTCAGCCATGCCGTGCTCCCTTGTGGTTCATCTGCTCTCGTTCCGGTCCTGCTGGATGGTCAGCCCGTGATCGCCGAAGGCTGGAGGTCCTCACGCGACTCCATCGCCTGACGGTACAGCCGACCGGCGCGGTACGAGGAACGGACCAGGGGTCCGCTCATCACACCGGCGAAGCCGATCTCGGTCGCCTCGGCCTGGAGCTCGATGAACTCTTCCGGCTTCACCCAGCGCTCCACCGGATGATGCCTCGGTGAGGGCCGCAGGTACTGGGTGATGGTGATGATCTCCGTACCGGCGGAGTGCAGGTCGCGCAGCGCGCCGGACACCTCATCCCGGGTCTCACCCATGCCCAGGATCAGGTTGGACTTGGTGACCAGGCCAGCGGCGCGGGAGGCCCGCAATACCTCCAGTGACCGGTCGTAGCGGAAGCCCGGGCGGATCCGCTTGAAGATCCGCGGCACCGTCTCCACGTTGTGAGCGAACACCTCGGGATAGGTCGCGAACAGCTGGTTCAAGTAGTCGGGGTTGCCGGAGAAATCCGGCGCCAGCATCTCCACCCCGGTGCCGGGGTTCAGCTCGTGGATCTTGCGGATCGTCTCCGCGTACAGCCAGGCGCCCTCGTCGGGCAGGTCGTCGCGGCAGACGCCGGTGACGGTGGCGTAGCGCAGGCCCATCTTCTGCACCGACTCGGCGACGCGGAGCGGCTCGCCGGCGTCGAAGTCGGCGGGCTTGCCGGTGTCGATCTGGCAGAAGTCGCACCGCCGGGTGCACTGGTCGCCGCCGATCAGGAAGGTGGCCTCCCGGTCTTCCCAGCACTCGAAGATGTTGGGGCAGCCGGCGGCCTGGCAGACGGTGTGCAGGTCCTCGTCCTTGACCAGCTTGCGCAGCTCGGTGTACTCCGGTCCCATCCGAGCGGTGGTCTTGATCCAGGACGGCTTCTTCTCGATCGGCACACTCGCGTTGCGCACTTCGAGGCGAAGCATCTTGCGTCCTTCGGGGGCAACGGTCACCGGCTCAGCCTACTCGTTGAGCACACGCGGCCGACCGGCTGTTCAGCCCCGCGGCGGCTTCGGAACCGACCTGAACGGACGCACCCGGAGTGCTGGCGCCGAGTGATCAGGTCACGTCGCGGCGACGGAAGACGGCCCAGCTGATCGCGATCAGCGCGCCGAGGACCACCGCCCAGTAGCCGAGACCCTGAACCAGACTGAGCGTCCTCTCCGCGTACCCAGCGTCCTGTGTCGGCGCGCTCGGCCCGGTGGTGACCTCGTACGTGGTGCCGCCGTTCAGAATCGCCTGCAGGTTGACTCCGGGGCTGAACGGGGCGACGTACTGGGCCCATCGGGACACGAAAGCGAGCACCGACAGCGTGTAGGTGGCGAAGACGCCGCCGAGCAGCACCCCGATGCTGGCACCGGTCGACCCGGTCAGCAGGCCGACCGCGAACCCGGCGATGCCGAAGATCGCCACGACGACGACCCCGCGGGCGGCCATTGCGGACACGGCGTCCAACCCGGTCAGCGGCTGGCCGTGGACGGTGGTCAGGATGGCGGACGACGCCACGGTGAGCAGACCGACCGCGGCTCCGACCGCGCAGCTGAACACGCTCACGACGATGAGCTTGCTGGCCAGCACCGTCGTGCGGTTCGGTATGAAGGTCAGCCAGTTGGCCAACGACCCGGTGGTCGCCTCGGCGCCGATGAAAGACGCCATGGCCACGAACAGCACCATCCCACCGAGGTACACCGCGAAGCTGATCGCCGGAGTCACCGCATCTCGGAAGGACACCGGGGCCAGCCCCCACTCCGACAGCTCGGGGTGCGGCTGCGCGCACTCCTCGACGCTGCCGCCGGACTCGACGCAGTCGGCCTCCCACTTCTCGTGGTTGGCCTCCCACTCCTGGAGGTACTCGTCGTAGTCGCGCTGCAGCTGGGCGACCTCCGCCGCGGACGGTGGAGCGACCTGCGAGTTCACCTGCAGCTGGAAGAGCGCGATGAGGGCCAGCAGGCCGAGCAGCGAGATCAGCGTGATGCGACGACTGAACAGCCGACGGGTCTCGGCGCGGAGAGCGTGGATCATCGAGCTACCCCCCTCCCGTCGATCCCGGCGGCGCGGGTGGTGACGACGGTGGCGGCTCCGACCCGAGGGCCTGGCCGGCGGTGAGCTCCAGGAAGACCTGCTCCAGGTTGGCCTGCTCGCGCACCAGCTCGGCCGCGAAGATGCCGCGCTCGGCCAGGAAGCGGTTGAGATCGGCGGCGTCGACGGGGGTGCCGTCCGCAGCGGTCGCCACACTGAGGGCGCCGTCGCCGGTCCTCGTGAACCCGAACCGCGACTCGTCGAGCAGCCGGGCCGCCGACTCCGGGTCGGCCACCCGGACCCGGACTCCGCCTCCCGCGGTGGCCAGGATGTCGCTGACCCGACCCTCGGCCAGCAGCCGGCCACGGCCGATGATCGACACCGTGTCGGCCACCTGCTGCACCTCGGCCAGGATGTGACTGGAGACCAGCACCGTCTTGCCCTGCTGGGCCAGGTGCCGCATGGTCTGCCGGACGGCGTGGATGCCGGCGGGATCGAGGCCGTTGGTGGGCTCGTCGAAGATCAGCAGGTCGGGATCCTTCAGCAGGGTCGCCGCGATCGCGAGCCGCTGCTTCATGCCGAGCGAGTACGCCTTGTAGACGTCCCTGGCCCGCTGAGCCAGACCGACCTCCTCGAGCACGGCAGCGACGCGCTGACGCGGCGCCCCGATGCCGGTGGCCAGCAGCTCCAGGTTGCGCCGGGCGGTGAACTGCGGGAAGAACTTCGGCTGCTCGACGATCGCTCCGACGCGGTCGACCACCTCCGGTAGCCGCTGTGGCACCTGGGTGCCGAACACCTCGATCTGCCCTGCGTCGGCCCTGATCAGCCCGAGCACCATCCGGATGGTCGTGGTCTTGCCGGAGCCGTTCGGTCCCAGGAAGCCGTGCACCCCGCCGGCGGGGACGTTGAGGTCGAGCCGGTCGACCGCCGGGGTCGGTACCCGCAGTCGGCGGTAGGTCTTGACCAGACCCGTGGTGCGCAATGCCCACGGCGACGTCGTCTCGGACACCTCACCCCTGAGATCTCGGTCGGTGCAGCACGTAGGGAACACCCGACAGGCTGGCGGATCAGCGTCAGCCTGCCAGACGCTCGGGCCAAGGGAACGCGACGCGCGGGCTCAGGCGACGGCGACGTCCAGCCCGTACGTGACCGCCGGCTTCGGTGACAACGGCGACGACTGCTCGTACGGCTGGAAGGACAGGTAGCGCTCCAGGTGCGGGCGGAGCAGGTGCGCCACCTCGGGCAGACTCGGCGACTCGCCGGTCTCGGCGGCCAGCGAGGTGACGCCGGCATCGGTGATGCCGCACGGGACGATCGCGTCGAAGGCGGCCAGGTCGGGGTCGACGTTGAGGGCGAACCCGTGCATGGTCACCCCGCTCGCCACCCGGACCCCGATCGCGGCGATCTTCCGCTCCTGCTTGCCCGGCTCGGCCGGCAGCCACACCCCGGAGCGACCGGTGACCCGGCCGGCCCGGTCCAGCCCGTACTCCCGGCACAGGTCGATCAGCGCCTCCTCGAGCCGCCGTACGTAGTCGACGACGTAGACGGCCTCCGGCAGCTTGACGATGGGGTAGCCGACGAGCTGACCCGGGCCGTGCCAGGTGATCTTGCCGCCCCGATCGACGTCGACCACCGGTGTGCCGTCCAGCGGGCGCTCCTGCAGCTCGGTCCGCTTGCCGGCGGTGTAGACGCTGGCGTGCTCCAGCAGCAGCACCGTGTTCGACGCCTCACCGGCGACGACCTCCGCGTGCAGCCTGCGCTGTGCCTCCCAGGCCTCGCGGTAGTCGACGAGGTCGGTGCCCAGCGGGCCGGGGTAGAGGAAGTCGACGGTCACGTGCGGAGCCTCTCAGAAGTGCGACGTACGAGTGGGAACTCGCGGGGCTCTCGGCCGCGGAGCGCGACCGGCTGCAGAGCTGATTGCCGGAGTCTATGTCGGCGGGGTCTGTGCCCTGAACTTGTCGAAGGGCCGCGTGGCTGGCTCTGCCGTGCCCTGAGCCTGTCGAAGGGGCCGAGTGGCTGGCTCTTGCCTTCTCCAGAAGGACCGCCAAGGACGAGAATCTACCTGAAGAATGTGGGGTCGCTGTGGGCGTCGAGCGGCGCCGCGATTCCTCAGGTGCATTCTCAGCGCTGCCTCCGGAGTCATCCGATCGCGGGCCGGCACCGGCCCCCCGGTTGGTGTAGACACGTCGTCGTTGATCGACAGCCAGCAGACCTACCAGCGGATCGGCGCCGTCGACGAGATCTTCGTCGACAAGGTCAGGCCGGCACGGTGGCGGGAGTCCCCGGACGACGACTGAGGTGGTCAGTACACGTTGGTTCAGCTGTGGATCCGCGATGGAAGACTCCTGACCATGACCTCCTCGGGATCCGGTCCGGTCGCCCGCGCGTTCGCCCAGCGGACGCTGGATGAACCCGAACAGCTTGCCGTCTTCCTCGACGCCCATCGCGCGATCCTCCGGGCGTCGCTCGAGGGCATGACCGAGGACGAGGTGCGTGCTCGCCTCGTCCCGTCCAGGACGACGCTTCTCGGTTTGGTCAAGCATGCGACCTTCGTCCAGGTGGTCTGGTATCAGGAGGCGATCACCGGCACACCCAGGACGCAGCTGGGGCAGCCCGACTCCGTGGACGACTCGTTCGCTGTGACCGACGCCGACGCCGATACGGTCCAGGCAGTGCTTGCCGGGTACGACCAGGCCTGCGCCACCGCGCGGGAGGTGGCCGCCGTGCACGGCCTCGACGAGGTGGTGAGCGGACATCGGATGGGCGCGATGACTCTGCGCTGGATCCATCTGCAGGTGCTCCGCGAGCTGGCTCAGCACAGCGGTCACGCCGACATCCTGCGCGAGCAGTTGCTCGCCGCGCGCACCCCGGCGACGCCCGGTACGGGCGGCGGCCCCCACGTGTCGCCCGGTGGCTGACGTTCGGACGATCATGCCGATGACGCCGATCGAGGCGCGGGCTGGTGCCGGCGCGGGCTGGTGCCGGTGCCGCTGTCGGCACAGAGCGATCGGCACGGTGATTGCGACAATGGTGCGATGCAGCTGTTGTCACGGATCCGTCGGCTGCTGTCGCCCAGCCGCAAGCCGGTCGCAGCCCAGAGCCCGGTTCGGTTCGACTACGCGCCCCGTCGAGACGGCAAGCCTGATCCCGGCGAGATCGTCTGGGCCTGGGTGCCGTACGACGAGGGCGACGGACGGGGCAAGGACCGCCCGGTGCTGATCGTCTCGCGTGATCGCAACGAGCTCCTCGGCCTGATGCTGACCAGCAAGGACCACGACCGCGATGCCGCGGACGAGGCGCGGTGGGGACGCTTCTGGATGGACATCGGCTCCGGGCCGTGGGACAGAAGAGGTCGTCCGAGCGAGGTCCGCCTGGACCGGATCCTCCGGTTCAGGATCGAGGCAGTACGGCGTGAGGGAGCAGCCCTGGATCGCGACGTCTTTCTCCGGGTCGCTCACGAGGCGCAACGCGTCCAGGCGCGGAGATCGCGCTGATTCGACCCTCCACAGCTCAGTCGCGCAGCGAGAACCGGATGGCGGTCTGCACGTCCGGAGCCAGGAAGTCGAACCCCTGGTCGACGGCCCGCTGGGGCTCGAGCCACACGTCGCCGAGGAGCTGATCGGCGAGGTCGCCCAGCACCGCCGACAGCACCGCCTTCGGCGCCTTGAACACGCGGGGCCGACGCAGCTGGGTGGCCAGCTCGTCGGTGAACTCGGCGTTGGTGGTCGGCTCCGGCAAGGTCAGGTTGTACGGCCCCGACGCCTCGGAGTTCTCCGCCGCCCAGAGCACGAAGCGCAGATAGTCGGTGAGCTGCACCAGCGGCATGTGCTGGGTGCCGTCGCCGAGCTTCGCGCCCGCGCCCAGCGACCACGCCCGCTTCATCAGCGGGAACATCCCGCCGGAGGAGTCGACCACCGGGCTGGTCCGCGTCCAGACCACCCGTACGCCGGCGTCGGCGGCCGGCCGTGCCGCCTTCTCCCAGTCCTGGACCAGCTCGGCGATCCAGCCGTCCCCGGCCGGAGTCGCTTCGGTCATCGGCTGACCGGTCGCGTCGGTCGGGTAGAAACCGCTGGCGCTGGACTGAATCAGGGCGGGCGCCACTCCGGTGGACTCCAGCCGGTGGGCCAGAGCCGAGGCGAGCGTTCGGGTCGGGTTGACCCGTGTCGAGTGCACCAGCTCCTTGCGCCGGGGCGTCAGTGGCCGGTCGGCGATCCCGACGCCACAGAGGTTGATCACGGTCTCGACGTCGTCGAGGACGCGCTCGTCCATGGTGCCCGCGTCCGGATCCCAGCGTGACTCGGTGCCCGCGCCCGGCTCGCGCCGCACGAGCCGGACCACCTGATGGCCCTCCGACGCCAGTCGGATCCGCAGGGCCGTGCCCAAGAACCCGGAGGCGCCGGCCAGCAGGTACCTGATGACTAGACCCCGAACTCGGAGCCGAAGTCGCCCTCTTCCAACCGAGCCTTGACCGTCGACAGGAAGCGAGCCGCGTCGGCGCCGTCCACCACCCGATGGTCGTAGGACATGGACAGGTACATCATGTCCCGCACCGCGATGACCTCACCCAGCTTCGGGTCCTTGAGAACCACCGGCCGCTTCACCAGAGCACCGGTCCCGAGGATGGCGACCTGCGGCTGGTTGACGATGGGGGTGTCCATCAGGGTGCCGGCTGACCCGTAGTTGGTGATCGTGAACGTGCCGCCACTCAGCTCGTCGGGGGTCACCTTGTTGGCCCGGGTCCGAGCCGCGAGGTCGGCGATCTTCTTCGCCAGGCCGGCGATGTTCAGGTCACCGGCGTCCTTGATCACCGGGACCAGCAGGCCCTTCGGGGTGTCGACGGCGATGCCGACGTGCTCGGCACTGGGGTAGGTGACCTCGCCCGCCTCGGTGTCGATGGTCGCGTTCACCTTGGGGAACACCTTGAGCAGCTCGACGGCCGCCTTGGTGATGAAGGGCAGGTAGGACAGGCTCGCACCCTCCCGCCGCTT
>DASQLI010000182.1:0-29588 GCA_035630075.1 Microlunatus sp. | reverse complement strand
GACACCGCGCGCTCGTACGGTGACGCTGAGCTGCGCCTCGGTCCCTGGATGGAGACCCACCGCAATCAGTTCTTCCTGGCCACCAAGACCGGCGAGCGCACCCGCGAGGGCGCCACCCGGGAGATCGGTGAGTCACTGGAGCGGCTGCGCACCGACCACCTCGACCTGATCCAGCTCCACAACCTGGTCGAGCCCGACGAGTGGGAGACCGCGTTCGCCCCCGGTGGAGCGCTGGAGGCGGTGGTCGAAGCCAAGGAGCAGGGCCTCGTCTCCTACATCGGTGTGACCGGGCACGGGGTGACGGTGGCTGCCCAGCATCTGCGGTCGCTGGAGCAGTATCCGTTCGACTCGGTGCTGCTGCCCTACAACTTCGCCATGTCCAACAACACCGCCTACCTGGACGACTTCGAGCGGCTGGTCGCCGTGTGCGCCGAGCGCAACGTGGCGGTGCAGACGATCAAGTCCATCACCCGCGCCCCGTGGGGTGACCGCGACCAGACGGCCAACACCTGGTACGAGCCACTGACCGACCAGGGTGCGATCGACATCGCGGTGGCCTGGGTGCTGGGCCGCGAGGGCCTGTTCCTGAACACCGTCGGCGACATCACGATCCTGCCGAAGGTGCTGGAGGCGGCCGCGAAGGTGACTGGCCGACCCGATGTCGAGGCGATGCGCTCACTGGAGGAGTCGTTCGACCTTCAGCCACTCTTCACCTGAGAAGAACTTTCGCGGTCCACCAGAATCAGGCAGCGTTCTCTGGCAGAGTTCTCCGTGGCCCTTGGGGAAGGGCTGGTCGCACACCGGCAAGGCAGCGACCAACGAATGTTTCGGGGAACCAGTCTGCACGCCCGCGGATCGCGGGTGACGCAGTCACGCCTGCGCGCAGGTCCAGGTGAGCTTCCCGACTCGAGTCAAGGGAACCGCACTGATGCGTCAGAAGTACAACTCGCCGCCCAACTGGCCCACACCGCCAGCGAACTGGACACCACCACCGGGTTGGAAACCCGACCCTCGCTGGGGACCTGCACCAGCCGGATGGCAGTTCTGGACGGCGCAGCCGGGAATGTCGACTGGCGCCAAGCTTGGCATCGGCGCCGCCGTTGTCGCGGCAACGTTGGTTGTCGGCGTCGGAATCGGGGGATCGGGCGGCAACGCATCCTCGCAGGTGGCAGGCGGGCCGGTTCAGTCGTCGGCCTCCGCGCCCGCGTCGATCACGCCGTCCGCGAAGCCGTCACCGGCTGCCTCGAAGACGGGAGCCGCCGCCGAGGCCACCGAGCCAGCAGCAGACGAGGTGACCGACGAAGAATCCGAGGCTCAGTCGGCGGCATACGGCGAGATGCCGAAGCAGCAGAGCGAGTTCGTCAAGGCAGTGAGCAAGGCTCAAGAGGTCGACACCGAGAACGAGCTGAAGCTCGGTAAAGCACTGAGCAAGCGCAACAAGGCCATCTGCAAGGTGCTCGCCAGTCGCAGCATCAAGAACTGGTCCGGCAAGATCGTCGAGCTCGACGCGAACAACGACGGGAAAGGAATCGTCTCGATCGAGATCGCCGAGGACGTCCACATCTCGACGTGGAACAACGCGTTCTCCGACATGTTCGACAACACGCTCATCGAGCCTGGATCGCTCTTCGACGACTTCCTCGAGCACGAGGACGGCGACATCGTGCGGTTCAGCGGCAAGTTCGCGGACGGCGACGACGTGTGCGTCAACGACAGCCGAATCACGCTTTCGGGGAAACTGCAGGATCCGGACTTCATTTTCAAGTTCCGCAGCGTCAAAGCCGGCTAGTGATCACGACCCGGTGGTGGTGGTCGACCCGCGCCGCTGAGCAAGTGCAGCGTGTACGGTCTCGACCACCCGCTCGGGATACTTGTCGATCATGGTCCAGGTGAAGCGCAGCACCCGCCAGCCGGCGAGGACGATGTCGTTCTGACGCCAGCGGTCGAACTCGAAGTTGGCGTCGCCGTGGTAGTGGTGGCCGTCGATCTCGACCACCAGGCGGTCCGCCGAGAACAAGATGTCGACGGTGTGCGTCGTGCCGGAGGCCTTGACGTTTCCCCGCCAGCCGCCGATGCCGGCCGCTCGCAGCAGCCGGTGGAATCTGCGCTCCGCGGTCGACCAGGGTTCGTCGCTCGACTCCTGCAGCACGAGGCGGCGAGCACCGTTCCCCGGTTGCCAGCGGATCGCGGCGAGAGCTTCCCGCATCTCGTCCAAGGTGGCGGCTTCGGTCCGCAAGGCGTGGTCGATCGCGTCGGCGCCGAGGTCGACCGCGGTCAGTGCGGGGACCGTCATCCGTACGCCGTCGATCTCCTGCACCAGCGAGGCCGGCACCGTGCGACGCAGGAAGCGGTAGCCCGTACGCGCGGCCAGCTTCCGCGGAACGACGGCAGCGACGTCGTCGACCTCAGCCTCCGGCCAGAACGAGAGCCGTGCCGCGGCCTGCTCCACCAGGATCGCCTTCGGCTCGTACAGCTGGAGTGCCTCCACCCGTACCTCAGGAAAGGTCTTGTGGTGGGTCCGGGCATAGATGCCGGGAAGGACGGCCTCGATCTGCTTCAGCCGCAGAGCCCGATCGATGACACTAGCCAGCTCAGGGCTCCGTTCGACCAGGTTTCCCTGGGCGTACAGCCGGTCAAGTCGCTCGTCCACGCTGATAACCTACCTGAAGAATTTCGAGCACGGCGCAGGTTGAACGGATTCGAGAATTCTCCAGGTCGTAGATCAGTTCGGCACGCTGCCTGGCGTCGCCACGTAGACCACGGCGAAGGCTTGGGCGGTGGACGCCACGAACCGATCGGCGATCCAGCCGGTGCCGATCACGCCCCACCGCAACGACGGGGCCGCGGTCGGATCGGGCGTGCGGGCCACCGGCAGCGAGGCCGGGATCACCGCACGACCTCGACCCACGCACCTCCGGAGTGCATCGACGCCAGTACGGCGTCGGCGACCCGGCTGGCCGCCAGCCCGTCGGCCGCGGTGGCCAGCGGGGTCGGTGCCCCGGTCGCGACCGAGGCCACCCAGGCTCCGAGCTCCAGCCGGTACGCGTCGGCGAACCGTGGTCGCCAGTCCGCCGCGTAGCCGGTCGAGCGCTTCCGCTCCAGGTCGACCGCCAGCAGCGCCGGGTCGGTGAGTGCGAGGGCGCCTTTCTCCCCCAGCACCTCACACCGCAGGTCGTAGCCGTACTCGGCGTTGACGTACATGTCGATCGAGGTGAGCGCCCCGTCGTCGGTTCGCAGCAGCGTCAGCGACGGGTCGGCCACTCCCTCGGGCACCTTGCTGCTGGCCCGGCCGGCCAGCCAGGCCACCGCGACCACCGGCGAGGAGAGCAGCCACGGGATCGAGTCGAGCTCGTGGATCACCGAGTTGGTGATGATCGACTCCGAGGTGGTCCCCGGGTAGCTCACGACGTTGCGGCTGGCGCCCGTGATCCGGAGCACCGGTCCGATGACACCGGCGTCGATCGCCGCCTTCAGCTCGGTATGGGCGGGGTCGAAGCGACGCATGAAACCCAACGACAACAGGTTCCCGCCGGCGGCGGCCTCGGCCGCGACGATCTCCTCGCACTCGGTGAGCGTCGGCGCCAGCGGCTTCTCGCACAGGGTCGGCTTGCCGGCAGCCACAGCCGCCATCGCGTACTCGTGGTGGGTCGAGTCATGGGAGGCGATGACGATGGCGTCGACCTCCGCATCGGAGATCAGTGCGTGGCCGTCGTCGGCGATCCGCGCTCCTGACCACGCGGCCACCGCCTCGGCCGTGGGACGGTGGTGGTCGGCGACGACAGTGACTCCTGTCCCGGCGACGAACCGCTGCAGGGTGCGGATGTGGTCCGCTCCCATGTTGCCGGTGCCGATCACTCCGATACGTACGGTCACGAATTCACGCTAGCGCTTGTCACTTTGTCTTGACAAGTAAAGATATCCTGTTGCCTCCACGGCACACAGATCCGGACCATGTCCGCTATGGATGAGGTCGTCGTGGTACCGCCGAGCACGTTCCTGCACGGCCGACGGACCTCCTGGGCCTCGGCGCCGCCGGCGATCGCCGCGTGGGTCGAAGCCACGCTCGACGCTCCGGTTGCCGACTGGCACGACCGGGTGGGCGGCATGTCGATCGGCATCGCCTCCGTGGTCACCACCGCGACCGGTATCTCCCGGTTCGTGAAAGCCGTCAACGGCACCGAGAACCCGTTCGCCCTGGAGCTCGCGGTCCGCGAGACCGAGCTGGCCTCCCGGCTGCCTCTGCTGCCGCATACGCCGCGGATCCTCGACGCCGGCTCGGTGACGACGTCGGAGGGCGACCGCTGGTGGGTGATGACCACCCCGGCCGCCGGTGGACTCGCCGTGGGACATCCCTGGCAGCCGACCGACCTGAGTCGGGTGCTGCGCGACTGGGAGGACGTCGCCGTCGTCCTCCGGCAGACTGCCTGGGAGAGCACCTCACGGCCAGCACCGTTCTTCACCGCCTGGAGCGCCCTCGCCGCCGACCGAGCCGACCCATGGCAGCCGCTGGTCACCAGCTGGCTCGACCGCGAGGCGCGGCTGCTCGAGCTGGTCGGTGGATCCGAGCACGATCCGGCGGTGCTCTCCCATCTCGACCTGCGCGCCGACAACATCCTCGTCGACTCCTCGGGGGACCGGGTCTGGTTCGTCGACTGGGCCCATGCCGGGCTCGCCGCACGCTGGGTGGACTACGCCCTGCTGCTGGCGGACGTGGTGGGCTCGGGCTCCGACGTCAGCACCGGTGGCCCGATCGACGTGCTGAGCGTGTGGCGGAGTCACCCGATCACTGGCCAGTACGACCCCGAGCTGCTGATCTGCGTGATCGCCGGACTGGCCGCCGCGCTGCACCTGCTGGCCCGCCGCCCGACCGACCTACTGCTCCCCCACCGAAGCCGATGGAGCGCTGCGATGGCGGCCCAGATGGTGCCTTTCGTCCGTCAGCACACGGTGCGCTGACGCCGATCGGGTTCGTCAGCCGAGGACGAGCGCCAGGCCGGGATCAGAGAGGATCTGAGCCACGTCGGCCAGGAACTGCGATCCTTGCTGACCGTCGGCGAGCCGGTGGTCGAACGACACCGCGATGGTGGTGACCCAGCGTGGCTCGATCCGCTCGCCGTCGCCCGAGCCGACGACCCAGGGCTTGCGGGCGATCTGTCCGATGGCGAGGATGCCGGCCTCGCCGGGGTTGAGGATCGGCAGGCCACCGTCCACCCCGAAGACGCCGATGTTGGTGATCGTGAAGCTGCCGCGAGCCATGTCCTCCGGCGGCGTCCTTCCCGACCGGGCCGAGGCGACCAGTGAGCCGAAGGCCTGCGCGAGCTCCAGCAAGGACAGTCGATCGGCGTTCTTGATGTTGGGCACGATCAGGCCCCGTGGAGTCGCTGCGGCGATGCCGAGATTCACGCTGCCCTTCAGCACGATCTCCTGCGCCTGGTCGTCCCAGGACGAGTTCAGCTCGGGATGGCGCCGCAGCGCGATGAGGACCGCCTTGGCCACGATCAGCAGCGGTGAGACCTTGACGTCGGCGAACTCACGCCGCGCTCGTACTCCCTGCACCAACGCCATCGTGGCGCTCACATCGGCATCGACCCAGACGGTCACGTGCGGCGCGGTGAACGCCGACTGCACCATAGCCGCCGCCGTGGCCTTGCGGATGCCCTTGATCGGGATCCGCTGGTCCGCTACCCCGGCCACCGGACCCTGACCCGCCTCGATCACCGCCGGAGCGGCCGCTCGATCGGCGGCCGACTCCACGTCGGAACGGGTGATCACCCCACCGGTCCCGGTACCGGTCAAGGACGTCAGGTCGACGCCGAGGTCGCGCGCCAGCTTGCGTACGGGAGGTTTGGCGAGCACCGCCCCGGTCGACGGCGGTACGGTCTCGGCCGCGGCCGGACCAGGCGGCGGCAGCGGACTCCCCTGCGCCTCGGCCGTCGCGGGCTGCAGCGGTTCGCGATGGTCGGCGCGCCGCGACACCGGTGACGTGACCGCGAACGTGCTGTTCACCTGCTCGTGTGCCTCGCCCGGATCAGATTCGGTGGCTACCGCCTTGCGCGGACGCCTGCGGCTCTCGGACTGCTTGGGACCGTAGCCGACCAGGTTCGCGACCCGGTCACCGTCCGCCGACGCGCCGGCGTCCGGCCCAGCAGCGGACGGGGCGGCAGCGGCACCGCTGCCGTCGTCGATGGCGATGATCGGCACGCCGACGTCGACGGTGTCACCTTCGGAGACCAGCAACCCGGTCACCGTGCCCTGGTACGGGCTCGGCAGCTCGACCAGCGACTTGCTGGTCTCGATCTCCACCAGGATGTCGTTGACCTTGATCTCGTCGCCGACGGCCACCCGCCAGGTCACGATGTCGGCCTCGACCAGTCCCTCGCCGGGGTCGGGCAGTCGGAACTCCTTGATCGCCACGCGCTCAGCTCCTCCTCGAGACTCAGTACGCCAGAGACCGGTCCACCGCGTCGAGCACCCGGTCCAGGTCCGGAAGATACTCGTCCTCGACCCGGCTGGGCGGATAGGGGATGTCGAACCCGCCGACCCGCAGCACCGGGGCCTCGAGGGAGTAGAAGCACTGCTCGGTGATCCGCGCGGCCAGCTCCGCGCCCAGTCCGAGGTTGGTCGGCGCCTCGTGCACGACCACCGCGTGACCGGTCTTGCGCACCGACTCGACGATGGTGGCGGTGTCGATCGGCGACAGCGTCCGCAGGTCGATCACCTCGACCGACCGGCCCTCCTCCGCCGCCGCGGCCGCGGCGTCGAGGCAGGTCTTCACCATCGGGCCGTAGCAGAGCATCGTCAGATCGGTGCCCGGCCGGACGACTCTCGCACTGTGCAAGGGAATCGGCGGGATCGTGGTGTCGAGCTCGGCCTTCTCGTGATAGCGCCGCTTGGGCTCGAAGAAGATCACCGGGTCGTCGGAGGCGATGGCCTGCTGGATCATCCAGTAGGCGTCGATCGGGTTGGAGCAGATCACGACCTTGAGTCCGGGGGTGTGAGCGAAGTAGGTCTCCGGCGACTCGCTGTGGTGCTCCACCGCCCCGATGCCGCCACCGGACGGGATCCGGATCACGATCGGCATCTTCTGTCGACCGGCCGAGCGGAAGTGGAACTTCGCGACCTGGCTGACGATCTGGTCGAAGGCCGGATACACGAACCCGTCGAACTGGATCTCGCACACGGGCCGATAGCCGCGCAACGCCATCCCGACGGCCGTGCCGATGATGCCTGACTCGGCCAGCGGCGAGTCGATCACTCGATGCTCGCCGAAGTCCTTCTGCAGCCCTTCGGTGACGCGGAAGACCCCACCCAGCTTGCCGATGTCCTCGCCGGCCAGCACCACCTTCGGGTCGGCCTCCAGGGCCCGCCGCAGTCCGGCGTTCAGCGCCTTGGCCAAGGTGATCTTGCTGGTCTTGCCGGGCGCTTCGGTTCCCATCACTGCCTCCCCGCCGCGACGTCGTGGTCACCGGACTCGAAGCTGGTGGAGTAGTCGGCGTACCAGCGCTGCTGCTCCGCCAGGTACGGCGTCTGCTCCACGTAGACGTTGTCGAACAGCTGGACCAGGTCGGGGTCGGCCAGTGACAGCAGACCCTCGCGGATTCGTGCGGCGAGCTCGTCGGCCTCGCTCTCGACGTCGGCGAAGAAGGCTTCGTCGGCCGCCCCCGTGCGGGTCAGGTGGGCGCGGACCCGGGCGATCGGGTCCTTCAGCCGCCAGTGCTCGAGCTCGTCGGCGAGCCGGTACTTGGTCGGGTCGTCGGAGGTGGTGTGAGCCCCCATCCGGTACGTGTACGCCTCGATGAGCGTCGGACCGTTTCCGGACCGCGCGCGTTCGAGGGCGTGCGAGGTCACCGCGTGCACGGCGAGCACGTCGTTGCCGTCGACGCGAACGCCGGGGAAGCCGAAGCCCGAGGCACGCCGGTAGAGCGGGATCCGGGACTGCCGCTCGATCGGCTCCGAGATCGCCCACTGGTTGTTCTGGCAGAAGAAGACGATCGGGGCGTTGTACGACGAGGCGAAGATGAAGGCCTCGTTCACATCACCCTGGCTGGTGGCGCCGTCGCCGAAGTAGCCGATCACCGCGGCGTCCCGCTCCGGGTCGCCGGTGCCGACCAGACCGTCCCGCTCGATGCCCATGGCGTATCCGGTGGCGTGCAGGGCCTGCGCGCCGATCACGATCGTGTAGAGGTGGAACCGCGTCTGCAGCGAGTCCCAGCCGCCGAGATCGACGCCACGGAACAGCCCCAGGAGCTGCAGTGGGTCGACGCCGAGGGTCCACGCCACGCCGTGCTCGCGGTAGGTCGGGAACACCACGTCCGAGGCGTTCATGGCCCGTCCGGAACCGATCTGGGCACCTTCCTGCCCCAGACATGAGGCCCAGAGACCCAGCTCGCCCTGACGCTGCAGGGCTGTCGCCTCGGTGTCCAGACGGCGGGTCATCACCATGTCTCGGTAGAGGCCCTTGATCGACTCGTCGTCTCCGACGAAGGCGTACTCCGGATGATCGATCCGGACGCCTTCGGGAGTCAGCAGCTGAACGAGTTCGGGATCACCGTTGCTCACTCATGCGTCCTCTCGTCGTGGGACGCACGGTTTGCGTCCGACTGGTTCCCGGTGGGTGCGCCACCGGCCCCCGACCACGGGATCGCCGCCTGCGGGGTCGTGCTGAGCGAAGTGGCAACAACGTACCGCCACCGTTGCGGTCTGCGGAAAAGAACTTGCATGTCCTAGTTGTCGTGTCCATCCTTGTCCGCGTACGTGTGGTCGGGAGATCCCGACCCCCGAGAGCAGAGGAGGCGTTGAGGTGTCCACCACTGTCCGGGCGTTTCGTGCGCCCTCATCCGTTCTCTTCTCGGGAGTTCTCACCCCTCATGTCTGCATCGTTCTCTCCCGACCCCAGCGGGTCGTTTCCTGACTACTTCTCTCCCGTCGACGACGAGCTGCCCCCAGGGCAGCGCTGGTCGACCTGGGACGACATCGGTATCTCCGCCGGGCCAGAGCCCTGGCCCGACTGGTTGATCACCGCGGACGCCGCCATCGACACCGACCTCGGCATCCTCAAGACCGGCAAGGAAGCCGACGTCATCCTGCTCGAGCGAGCCACCGACGAGGAGTCGGTGATCATGGCGGCGAAGCGGTATCGCTCGACCGACCACCGGCTGTTCCACCGCGACACCGGCTACACGGAGGGCCGCCGGATCCGCAACAGCCGCGACCGACGGGCCATGGCCAGAGGCACCCGTTGGGGTCGTCAGGTCGAGGCCGGCCAGTGGGCTCTGGCCGAGTTCGGCTATCTGGTCGATCTGTGGACGGCAGGGCTGCCGGTGCCCTATCCGGTCCAGCTGGACGGCACCGAGATCTTGATGGAGCTGATCACCCTGGCGGACGGGTCCGGTGCGCCGCGGTTGGCGCAGAGCCGGCCGCCACGCGAGCTGCTGGAGGTCTACTTCGAGCAGCTGCGGGAGGCGCTGTGCACGATGGCCCGACTGGGTCTCGCGCACGGTGACCTGTCGGCGTTCAACGTGCTCGCGACCGAAGATCGCATCGTGATCATCGACCTGCCGCAGATGGTCGACATCGTCGGCAACCCGCAGGGCGTGGACTTCCTGACCAGGGACTGCCGCAACGTCGCGACCTGGTTCACCGCACGAGGGTTGGAGGTCGACGGCGAGGCGCTGCTGGGTGAGGTGATTGCGTACGCCTGGTAGGCGGGTGTCCTTGGTAGAAAGGTCGAGTGATGCTGCGGCTGCCGTTCGTCGGCGGGTACGACTGGCCGTTGGCGCTGCGGATGATCGGGGCCCATGCGGTGCCAGGTGCCGAACGCCTGGAGCCGGACGGGCACACGTACAGCCGGGTGCTGACCGTCGGCACGGCCACGACGGCCGTGACGGTTCGTCCTGAGCGGCACACGATCCTCGCACAGCTCGAGGGCCCTGGCGATGGTGTGGCTCAGCGGGTAGCGCACTGGCTGGACCTGAAGCTGGATCCGGCCGCACAGATCTCCCGGTTCGCCGACGACCCGACGCTGGGGCCCCTCGTCCACGAGCGACCCGGGTTGCGTCGGATCGGCTACCCGGAGGCGTTCGAGGCAGTGGTCTCGACCGTGCTCGGCCAGCAGGTGTCGCTCGCCGCGGCCCGCACCTTCGCGGGCCGGCTCGTGGCGGCGTACGGGTCGGATGCGCCGCTGGGCCTGCGGGCGTTTCCGCGGCCCGAGCAGCTCGCGACAGGCGCCGAGTCCGGGCTGCGGAGCACCATCGGGATCACCGGTGCAAGAGCCAGGACCGTGCAGGCCGTTGCTGAGTTGTTCACCGAGACCGGTGACTGGCCGGTGCCCGTCCCGGAGTCCGACTGGGCCGCCCGATCCGCCCAGCTGCTGGCCTTACCGGGCATCGGGCCGTGGACCCTGGCCTATCTCCGGATGCGACTGTTCGGCGACCCGGACGCCGTCCCGGTCGGCGATCTGGTGCTGCGCCGCGCCCTCGGGGTGCCGAAGGACCGCGACGTCGGCCCGGTCATGCAGCGTTGGCGACCGGACCGGGCGTACGCGACTTTCCAGCTCTGGGCGTCGACGGCATGGTGAGTC
This sequence comes from Microlunatus sp., assembly GCA_035630075.1. Classification (GTDB taxonomy): domain Bacteria; phylum Actinomycetota; class Actinomycetes; order Propionibacteriales; family Propionibacteriaceae; genus Microlunatus. The sequence goes on along the minus strand of DASQLI010000182.1, from coordinate 19,009 downwards.
AGGCGTTCGACGGCTCCGCGGTCGTGAGTGCCACTGGATCGACCGGCGTGCTGGCCGTCTTGCGCAGGGTGTTGATGCTGACGTGCGGCCAGCCGATCCGTCCCGGCTGTCCATCCCTGCGATCGAAGAAGTCCAGCATGACGACCTGCAGGTACTGCAGCTGCAGGGTCGGCTCGTCGCCCTCGTTCTCCGGCGCGATCTCAGAGATCCAGAACGTCGACTTCATCGACACCGCATTCGCCTGGCGCACCACGAACGGGATGTTGTGCACGCCGCCGGTCGCGAACGTGGTGTCGAGCTCGAGCACGGTGGTCCGCGTGATGTCGACGCCGGTGTTGGCGAGCTGCAGCAGCTTCTCCGGCTCGACCGGATCGAAGCCCGGGAAGCCGGGGAAGGTCACGTTGCCGACGAACGGCGTGTCGCGGAACACCTTGTACGGCGCGAGATACGGGTTGTTGTCCACGTCTGCTCGGACCCCGACCGGGAGGCCGTTGACCGCGCCGATGACCGGCGGTCCGGGATGGCGAGAGCTGCGGCCGAGGGCCAGCACCGAGTCGCCGTGCGGGATGGTCGCCAGCCGCGCGATGTCGAAGCCGTCCGGGATCTCGTTCAGCATGTTGAGGAACAGACCCGGCTCGTGGTGGATGGCGGCGTCGATGGCCCCACGGACGGTGCTGGCCGGCTCGTCGACCACGGCCACCTGGTGGATTGACTGCTCGTAGTCGAGCGCCACCAGGAACTGGTCGCGCTGGACGAGGTGATCGGCGCTCAGTCCGCGATTGGGTACGCCCTTGTCGACGAGCGAGAAGATCAGCGTCTCGTTGTACTGGTTCAGCAGCAGCCGGTAGTCAGCCGGACCCGGTCCGGCAAAGGGCAGGGCTATCGCGTTCCAGCCAGTACCCACTCCGTCCCAGGTGCCGGGAAGCTGCGCCAGCGGACCCAGGTCCACGTCCTGCGGCTGGGCGATCTCGATGCGCCGCTGCTGTCCGTCCATGCGCCCTAGCCGTGTTGTGGTCGCCATGACCCCTCCTGTGACGTTCGACTCCGCGGTCGGCGGTTACGGGGAGGAGCGAGCGCAGGCGTCTCTGATACCGGCTACTGACGAGATCGGTAGAGAACCTCCGCGAGCTCGTCGTCGGTCAGGTCGATCGGGTTGCCCCTCATGCTGCTGGCCCGCTGGGTCGCGGCCACCACCTCGCCGGTCTGTGCGTCGGTGAGCCCGTACGTCCCCAGGCCTGGGATCTGCAGGTCTGCAGTCAGGTCCGCGAGCCAGCCGGTGGCCGCCTCCGGCTGTGCGGTCGGGTTGCCGGTGAGCAGCACGGCGAGCTCGGACAGCCGGGGCAGTGTCGGGCCGTCCGCTGCTCGTTCTCGTACGGCGCGGAGATTGACCTCGACCGCCTGGGCCAGCACCGCCGCGCACACGGCGCCGTGCGGCGCCCCGAGTCTCGCCCCCAGGGCCGCGGCGAAGCCGTGCACCGCACCGAGTCCGGCGTTGGCCAGGCAGAGGCCACCGAACAGGCTGGTGATCGCCAGGTCCTCACGCACCGTGGCATCCACCATCCCGTCCCGGTGGGCGCGGCGCAACGACCGGGCTGAGCGGACGATGCCATCCCGGGCCAGGGCATCGGTGAACGGATTCGCCTTGCTGGACAGGAAAGGCTCGATCACCTGCGCGAGCGCGTCCATCCCGCTGGCGGCTATGGTGGCGGCCGGTACGCCCTCCAGCAGATCGGGATCGACGACTGCCAGCTCGGGCAGCATCAGCGGGCTGCGCAGGCTGGCCTTGACCCCGTGGCCTGAGAGGACAGCGTTCCGGGTGACCTCCGAACCGGTGCCCGCCGTGGTCGGGATGGCGACGCACGGCAGGCCGGGCATCGTGATCGGGCGGGCCTCGCCGATCACCTCCAGATGAACCAGCGGATCCGTTCCGGTAGGTGCCAGGATCGCCACCGCCTTGGCGACGTCGAGGGCGCTCCCACCGCCGAAGCCGATCACCGCACGGCAACCCTCCGCCGCGGCGACCCCGTCGCGAACGACCTGGATGCTGGGCTCGCCGTCGACCGGGTAGGTGGTCACGGCGATCCTCCGCGCGCTCAACGCGTCGACCAACCCCTCGGCGCGGCTCGGTGAGCGACCGGTGATCAGCAACACCTGATCGACATCCCAGCCGGCGACGACGTCAGGGACCTCCGCTACCCGACCGGCGCCGAGCCGGATGTCGGACGGGATGGCGAGGTCGAATCTCACCACGCGTCGTCGCTCGGTGAGGTGTTGACGTACTTGACGCCCGCCCGGGGCCGGGCCATCATCGGCGCCACGGTGTCGCGCCAGGTCGCGTAGTGCGCCGTCTCCTTGTGGGCTGCGGCCGCAGCCTCGTCGCGGTAGACCTCCACCAGCACGACGTGCGTCGGGTTCGAGCGGTCGGTCAGCAGGTCGAAGCGCAGGATGCCGGGCTCCTGTCGGCTGGCTACGGCGTTGGCCTCGGTCGCCGCCAGGAAGTCGTCGAGGTGGTCGGCGACGACGGCGATGTCGACGTGGACGACAAGCAGTGAGTTGGTCACGAGCGGAGCCTCTCGGGAGTGCAGGAGCGATTCAGGGCGACACGCTTCATCGTCGTACTGAATCGCGACGAACGAGCGAGATCTCGCGGAGCTCGGGACCGCGGAGCGCGGAGCGCGACATTCAGTACGGTCACGATCGGACGATAGCGAGGGGGATGCGGTGACTGCCGGCGGGCATGATGACGACGTGATGATCACACCTGGACCGGATGAGCCTGCGGTCACCGACTGGCGGGTACAGCCCTTCGACTCCGTTGCCGGCGAGCTGTTGAGACGCCTCGACCGACGAGGGCCAGGTCGACGCGTGGTGGCCGTCGACGGACGTGGTGGCGGAGGCAAGACGACCATGGCCCTTCGCCTGGCCCACCGGCTACCCGAGGCGGCGGTCGTCGCCACCGACGACATCGCCTGGAACGAGTCGATCTTCGGCTGGTCGCACCTGCTGGTCGACGGCGTGCTGCGTTCCTACCGCGCCGGCGAGGCTGTCAGGTACCGCCCGCCGGCTTGGGATCGTGGCCAGCGGGCGGGTGCCATAGAGGTTCCGGGCACCACCCGGGTGTTGATCATCGAAGGCGTGGGTGCGTCGCGCACCGAGCTCGTTCCGTGGCTGGATGCCGCCATCTGGGTCCAGTCGGACTTCGCCGAGGCCGAACGTCGTGGCCTGGCCCGGGACATCGCCTCGGGCGTCAACGGCGACGCCGAGGCCACGATCGCCTTCTGGCACACCTGGATGGCCGAGGAGCTGCCGTTCTTCACCAGGGACCGACCCTGGGAGCGGTCCGACCTGATCGTGGCGGGCACCTCGACGACGTCCCTGCCGGATGATGCGATCGCCGCGTCCGCGTGGCACGATGGCGACTCATGATCGCTCTGTGCGCCACCTGCGCCGTCGAGACCAACGGTCCCCCAGACGCTGACCGGGTCTGCCCGATCTGTGCAGACGAGCGTCAGTATCTGCCCAAGGGCGGGCAACGCTGGACCACGGTCGACGAGCTGATCGCGCGTGGCCACACCCTGGAGTGGTTCGAGGTCGAGCCCGACCTGGTCGCCCTGACCACGAAACCGGGCGTCGGCATCGGCCAGCAGACCATGATCGCGCGCACCCCGGAGGGCAACCTGCTCTGGGATCCGCCGGGCTTGATCACCAACGAGGGGGTCGACCACGTCCGTCGACTCGGCCGCACCCTCGCGATCGCCGCCAGCCACCCGCACATGTTCGGCGTCCAGCTCGCCTGGGCCGAGGTGCTGAACGCGCCGGTGCTGGTGAACGCCAAGGACGCCGACTGGCTGCAACGACGCGGCGACGCGATCGAGCTGTGGTCCGGTGAACGGGTGATCACGTCCACGATCATCTTGCTCGAGTTCGGCGGCCACTTCCCGGGCAGCTGCGCCGCCCTCTGGAGCGCGGGCGCGGGCGGCCGGGGTGTGCTGCTCGCCGGCGACACGATCTTCGCCAACCCGGACGGCACGGCGTCCTTCATGCGTAGCTATCCGAACCGCATCCCGCTGTCGGGTGCTGTGGTCCAGCGCCTGGCCGACGCAACCGACCGACTCGAGTTCGACCGGTTGTACAACAACTTCGGCGGGATCATCGACCAGAACGCCAAGGCGATGGTGCGGTTCTCGGCGGACCGACACGCGGCCTGGGTGCGGGGCGACTACGACCACCTGACCTGACGGATCAGTGGAGGTGGCTGCCGCCGTTGATGTCGAGGGTGGTGCCGGTCAGGTACCCGGCGTCCTCGCTGCACAGGTACGCGATCGCTGAGGCGACCTCGCGTGTGGTGGCGGTGCGACCGACCGGGATGTCGCGCCGGATCGCGGCCTCCTGCTCGTCGGTGCTGCCGACCCGGATGTCGGTGTCGACCGCTCCGGGGGCGACGGCGTTGATGGTGACGCCGCTGTCGCCGAGCTCGCGGGCCAGGGCCTTGGTGAAACCTAGGATCGCGGCCTTGGCCGAGGAGTAGGGAACGCGACCGAAGACGCCGCCACCGCGCTGCGCGGATACCGAGGACATGGTGACGATCCGACCCCAGCCGGCGTCGATCATCGCGGGGAGGAACGCCTTGGTGACCAGGTAGGTGCCGGTCGCGTTCACCGCCATCACCTTGTTCCACAGGGCCAGATCGGTGTCCAGGAAGGGCACCGGCGAGGTGATGCCGGCGATGTTGATCACGGCGCCGATCCCGGCTAGCTCGCCGGCGGCGATGCGGGCGTCGACACTCCGCCGGGCCGCGTCCACCGACTCTTCGTCGGCGACGTCGACGGCGAGGCCGTCGGTGGGCACGCCGTAGTCACGGGCGATCTCGTCAGCCGCTCTGGTCGCGGCGTCAGCATCGAGGTCGAGCGCGACGATCCCCCAGCCGTCTTCTGCCAGTCGTCGGGCCGTCGCCCGACCGATGCCCCGCTCTGAACCCGCTCCGGTCACGACTGCTGTGCGCTGTGGCGTCATCGCCCTGCTCCTCGGTCTGGTGCCGGCGCAACCGGCGGTGGCTTTCGATGGCAGCGACCTTACGGAATCCGGGTCAAACTGTCAACGTCATACGTCGACTGTTGACAATGACCAGAGTTTGCCCCACTATCGACAACACGCCCCGATGCACCGATGCTCGGGACTGTCCACATGGGAGTGCAGATGAGCGATGCAGCTCTGCAGATGCGAGGCCCGGTCGGTGGGACCACCGACGCCAAGAAGGTCGCCGTAGGGTCCTCGGTCGGCGCCGTGATCGAGACCTACGACTTCATCGGATTCGGAACGGCGGCCGCGCTCTACTTCGGCACCGCGTTCTTCCCCAGTGACAACCCGGTCACTGGCACCCTGGCCGCGTTCGCGACGTTGGGCGTCGGCTTCGCTGCTCGACCGATCGGCGGCATCCTGGGTGGACACCTCGGCGACCGGGTCGGACGCAAGCCGGTCCTGGTCGCCTCGCTGATCGTGATGGGCCTGGCCACCTTCGCCATCGGCCTGCTGCCCACCTACGCCACCGTCGGGGTGTTGGCGCCCGTGCTGCTGGTGGTGGTCCGGATCATCCAGGGCTTGGCGTTCGGGGCCGAGTGGGGCGGCGCGATCTTGATGGCGTACGAGCACGCGCCGTGGCGGGCGAAAGGTCGCTACACCGGCATCGTGCAGGCCGGCTTCCCGGTCGGGCTGCTGCTCGCCAACCTGGTCTTCTTGTTCAGCGTGCATCTGGGAGATTCCCTGGCCTGGCGGGTGCCGTTCCTGGCCAGCATCGTCCTGGTGGCGGTCGGCCTGGTGATCCGCTCCAAGGTGCCGGAGTCGCCGGTGTTCGAGGAGGTCAAGGAGGCGGGTGCGGTGGCCAAGTCGCCGATCATGGACTCGATCCGCTACGACTGGCGCAACATCCTGCGCGGCATCGGCCTGCGGATCGCCGAGACCGCCGGCTACGCGGTGTCGATCACGTACATGATCAGCTACCTGAACACCAACGAGCTCACCACCCGCATCCAGACCCTCACCGCCTTGTGCATCGCCGCCGGTCTCGGCATCGGGGCCACCCTCGGCTGGGCCGCGTTGACCGACAAGGTCGGCCGCCGCCCCGTCTATCTGGCCGTGACGGCATTCGGTGTGGTGTGGGGCGTGCTGATGTTCGTGCTGGCGAACACCGGGATCGTGCTGTTGATCGGACTCGCGGTGGTGATCTCCTACACCGTCTCCCAGAACGCCCTGGCCGGCGCGCAGGGTGCCTGGTTCCCGGAGCTGTTCACCGCGGCCCGCCGCGCCTCCGGCGCCTCGCTCGCCTACCAGATCTCGGCGATGGTGTCTGGGTTCACCCCGTTCATCACCACCCTGCTGTACCTGAAGTTCGGCTGGGTCGGACCGGCGCTGCTGTTCAGCACGTACGCGCTGATCGGACTGATCGCCGCCCTCGTCACGCGAGAGACCTTCGGACGGGCGGAGCGGGCTCTGGCCGCCGCCGCGACAGATGCCCCGGTCCACGTCTCCGTCGACCACCCGCTGCCCGAACCGACCACGATCACCACGAAGGACGTCCAGTGAGCACGCAAACCACCCCTGGCCGCCAGATCGCGGCCGACCCGACAGATCGGGTCGAGCAGGTCCGCCAGTTCGCGTACCGCATGCGGCACGACGTGCTGAACATGGGCGAGGAGCAGGGACAGGGCTACGTCGGCCAGGCCCTGGGAGCGGCCGACGTCCTCGCCGCCGTGTACGCCAACCGGCTCCGGTACCGGGCCGACGACCCGCACTGGGACGGCCGCGACCGGTTCCTGCTCTCCACCGGTCACTACGCCATCGGCCTCTATGCCGCCCTGGCCGAGGCCGGCATCGTGCCGGTCGCCGAACTGGCCACGTACGGGTCGGACGACTCGCGACTGCCGATGTCGGGGATGGCGAGCTACACGCCGGGGATGGAGATCTCCGGTGGCTCGCTGGGTCACGGACTGCCGGTCGCTGTCGGGCTCGCCCTGGGACTGCGCCACCGCGGCAACCCGGCCCGGATCTACAACTTCTGTTCCGATGGCGAGCTGAACGAGGGCTCCACCTGGGAGGCCGCGATGGGTGCGGCCCACCACCGACTCGGCCAGCTCACCGTGATCGTCGACATCAACGCTCTGCAGGCCGACGGGCCGACGGCCGGTGTCCTGTCGATCGAGCCGATCCACGACAAGTGGGCCGCCTTCGGGTGGTCCGTGCAGCGAGTTGACGGCAACGACGCCGACGCCGTGGTCGGCGCCCTTGACGCCGCCGACGCCGCCGCCGAGTTCGACGGGCCGCCGTCGGTCGTGCTGTGCGACACCAAGGTCGGTCGCGGTGTACCGCTGCTGGAGGACCGGGAGAAAGCGCACTTCATGCGCATCGAGGAACACGAGTGGCAGATCTGCCGCGACCAGCTGACGCTCCACGCCCCGGAAGGACTGAACCGATGAGCACCGCCGCAGCAGCACCCAAGCTCAAGACCTCGGCCATGATCGCGAGCTTCGCGGATCCGGGCCAGAGGACGACGCCGGCCCCCTTCGGGCACGCTCTGGTCAAAGCGGCTCAGTCCGACGACCGGATCGTCGGAGTCAGCGCAGACCTGGCCAAGTACACCGACATGCACATCTTCGCCCAGGCCATGCCCGAACGCTTCTTCCAGGTGGGCATGGCCGAGCAGCTGCTCCTCGGTGCTGCGGCTGGGTTCGCGGAAGCCGGCCTGATCCCGTTCGCCTCCACGTACTCGGTCTTCGCGACCCGCCGGGCGTACGACTTCCTCTGCCTCGATGCCGCCGAGCCCGGCCTGAACGTCAACGTGGTCGGTGGACTCCCGGGCCTGACCACCGGCTACGGCCCCAGCCACCAGGCCACCGAGGACATCGCGATCTTCCGCGGCATCCCCGGGCTCACGATCGTCGACCCCTGCGACTCCGTGGACATCGAACAGGCCGTTCCCCAGCTCGCCGCCGCCCCTGGGCCGACCTACCTCCGGCTGCTGCGCGGCAAGGTCCCGACGGTGCTCGACGAGTACGACTACACCTTCGAGCTCGGCAAGGCGAAGGTGCTGCGCCCAGGTCGTGATGTCGTCCTCGTCGCCAGCGGCCTGATGACCATGCGGGCGCTGCAGGCCGCCGAGCGGCTGGCCGCGCACCACGTCGATGTCTCGGTGGTCCACTCCCCCACCATCAAGCCGTTCGACGCCGCGACCGTACTGGCCGAGATCGACAGCGACCGGCTCGCGGTGACCTGCGAGAACCACACCGTGGTCGGCGGGCTGTTCGAGACCGTCGCCGCTGTCGCCGCACGGGCCGGGCTAGGCCGGAAGATCGAGCCCGTCGCGCTGCCCGACGCGTTCCTCGACGCCGGGGCACTGCCCACGCTCCATGAGAGGTACGGACTAGCCACCGAGCGCATCGTCGACCGGGTGTTGGCGCTCGTCGCCTAGGCTGTCTGTCGACAGACAGTTGTCGACGATGAGTCGGGGAGCCCTTTCATGACCGCAGCGCCTGCCCTCGCGGGGTTGACGAAGACCAACCTCCGCGAGCAGGCGCTCGCGTCGTTGCGGACGGCCATCACCAGCGGCCAGATCCCGCCGGAGACGCAGATGGTCGAGACCGAGCTGTCCGACCAGCTCGGCATCAGTCGCGGCACGCTACGCGAAGCCATGCGTCAGCTTCAGCAAGAAGGGCTGTTGGTGGCCCGGAGCCGCGGACGGCTGTTCGTCCGCCGGCTCGGGCCCAAGGAGATCACCGACATCTTCGCCGTGCGCGCCTCGCTGGAGGCCCTGGCCGCCGGACTGCTCGCCGACCAGGAGGATCGAGCCACGGTCGCGTCCGAGCTGCGCGGCCTGCTCGCCGAGATGGGACGAGCGGTCGCCGAGGAGGATCTCGAGCGGCGGATCGAATCCGATCTCGCCTTCCATCGCGCGTTGTGCCGACTCACCGGCAACGAGTCGCTGCTGCACACCTGGGAAGGGCTCGAGGGCTCGATCCGGATGTCGATCATGTTCGCCGGCCAGGCCCGCGCCGTCGGCAACATGGATGTGGATCGCCACGATGTGATCGTCGCCGCGATCGAGTCTGGCGACCCGGTTCAGGCCGAGTCCTCCGTCCGGGAGCACATGGCCTGGGCCGTGGGGAACCTGATCTAGCTCAGGTGATCTTGGCGAGGTCCTCTTCGAGCGCCAGCTCGGCGGACTCGTCGGCCTGGCCGGTGGCACCCTCGTACTCGCTGATCGCGGCGACCTTGGGCGCCGACGATGAGGTGGGGTCGAAGACGTAGCCGAGCCACTCCTTGGCAAGCCGGCGGGCCAGCTCGATGCCGACGACTCGCTGGCCCATGCACAGCACCTGGGCGTCGTTGGACAGCACCGACCGCTCGACGGAGAACGGGTCGTGGGCGGTCACCGCGCGGATGCCGGGAACCTTGTTGGCACTGATCGCCACTCCGAGACCGGTGCCACAGATCAGCAGGGCCCGGTCGGCGCTGCCGGCGGCGATCCGGCGGGCCGCCTCGACGGCGACGTGGGGGTAGGCGGTGGACTCGCCGGCATTGACACCGACGTCGACGACCTCGGCGACCCGAGGATCGTTCTGCAGGTCAGACTTGAGGATGTCCTTGTACTGCAGGCCGGCGTCGTCGCAGCCGACGACGATCCGCCACTTCTGATCACTCATGGATGTCTCTTCTCTCGGTACGGGGAGGGATTCAGCGTTCGGCCAGCACGCCGCCGACGGTGACCAGGCACAGCGCCATGGAGACCGCTCCGGCGTCGGGGGTGCCGACACTGCGTTCGGCCAGCGGACGGGCTCGACCGATCTGCGGCCGCAGCTGCGCGGTGTCCTGAGCGGCCTGCTCGCTGATCGCCGCCGCCTGCTGCCACGCCTGAGTCAGGTCGGTCCCGGCATTCACCTGCTCGGTCAAGGAGTCGACGAACGGAACGAGCGAGTCCAGCATCGTCTTGTCGCCGACCTTGGCCTTGCCCAACGTCTGCAGGGCCTCCAGTCCGGCGGCCACAGCCGCGGCGAGATCACCAGGGTCGATGGCCGTGACCTGGTCGCCGAGCCGGTCACCGACCGCACGCAGCGCCGCGCCCCACAGCACCCCGGAGGTGCCGCCGGCCTTCGCCGCCCAGGCGTCGCCGGCGGCGTCCAGGACGCCCTTGGCACCGTGTCCCTGCGCCAGCGCGGTCTCGGCGGCGGCGGAGGCGGCGGTGACTCCTTTGACCATTCCGCGACCATGATCACCGTCACCGGCGACCGCGTCGATGCGGCCCAGCTCGTCCTCGGCCTCGACGATCGCGGACTTCATCGCCGCTAGTGCCCGTACGGAGACCGCGGCCGCCTTGGCCGACGCCTCACTTGCCGCTGCAACGACGGCAGCCTCCTCGGCGACCGCGCCCGCCTCGCGCCGCTGTCCCGCCGCTGCTGACGTCAGAGCGCCCTTGCGGTAGGCCGGGGTGTCGGCGGGGGCCCGCCAGAAGCCCTCGAGCTCATCGTCCAGGTAGACCAGGGTGAGCGAGCAGCCGGCCATGTCGAGGCTGGTCACCAGCTCACCGACCTCCGGGTCGACGATCGTGTAGCCGGCCGCTCGGAGCAGCTTCGCCGCGCTCCGCCAGACCACGAACAGCTCCTCGTACTTCGTGGTGCCGAGACCGTTCAAGATCACGCCGATTCGTCGGGAGTCGTCGGCCGGCGCCTCCGCGAGCACACCCTCCACCAGCGTGGCGGCCAGGTCCGCGGCCCGCGGCAGCGGGGCCTCGGAGACACCGGGCTCGCCGTGGATACCGAGCCCGACACCCATCTGACCGTCCGGCACGGTGAACAGCGGATGATCGGCACCCGGCATCGTGCAGCCGGCGAACGCTACTCCCAGTGTGCGGGTCCGGTCGTTCGCGTGCCGGGCGACCCGCTCGACCTGGTCGAGGTCGTAGCCGACCTCTGCCGCGGCACCGGCCACCTTGAACACCACGAAGTCACCGGCGATGCCGCGGCGCTTGGCGATCTCGTCGACCGGAGCGGAGGCGATGTCGTCGGTCACGAACACCACTCGGGTGTCGATCCCCTCGGCGGCCAGCTTCTGCTGCGCCAGGGTGAAGTTCATGACGTCGCCGGCGTAGTTGCCGGTGCTGAACAGCAGCCCGGCGTCCGAGGCCGCAGCCTTGCCGACCGAGTAGGCCTCCTGGGTCGACGGTGAGGTGAAGATGTTGCCCACCACCGCCCCGTCGGCGAAGCCGGGACCCACCACGCCGCAGAAGGCGGGGTAGTGGCCGGAGCCGCCGCCGACCACGACCGCGACCTTGCCGGCCGGGGTCTCGGAGGCCCGCACCACTCCACCCGCCACCCCGACCACCCGATCGGCATGGAGGTCCAGAAAGCCTTCCAGCAGATCCTCGGCGAACTGCGCCGGATCGTCGTACAGGCGGGTCATCGGGCATCACTTCCGACCAGCTCGGCCTGACCGGTGTTGAGCAGCAGGAACATCGGGATGCCGAACACCCGATCATCGCGGTGCCGACCAGGTAGACCGGGCGACGGCCGACCCGGTCGGTCAGCCAGCCCCAGAAGAGGGTGGCCGGGAAGCCGACGAGAGCGGCGATCACGATGGCCAGGGTAGTGTTCGGACCCTTCTTGTTGCACCGTACCGAGTACGGGATCGCCGGCGTTCACGACCGCCATCGCCATCTCCTTTGACAGGGCCACCTTCGTCCACGGCGGATGGCTGACGATCCTACTGTCAACTGCTAACAGTAGGACCTGTGAAGATTCTCGGCATGGACAACGAGATGTTGAACAGCGAACGGGTCATCTGCTCCACGATCACGCTGCGACACCTGCCGCTGGCCGAGGCGCTGGCCGAGATCCGGGCGCTCGGCTTCACCGAGATCGACCTCGGTGCGCTGCCCGGGGTCTGCGACCACGTGCCGTACGTGCTGGATGACGCGGCGGTCGACGAGGTCGCCGCCACCGTCCGCGCCTCGGGCCTGACCGTTCGATCGGTCAACGCCGACGTCGGCGACCTGAACCGCCCCCTCACCGAGTCCGAGCAGCACGAGCGCTTCCAGCACGCCGACAAGCTGATCGCCCTCTGCCTCGCCATCGGCGCCACCGGACTGGTCTTGCCGAACGGCTCCCAGCAGCACGAGCCGATCGTCGAACTCGATGCCGACCTGGACCTCGTCGCGGCCCAGCTGGTCGCCATCGAGGAGCGCTGCCGGACGGCCGGGCTGCAGCTGTGGGTCGAGGCGCCGCACTTCTTCCGGGTCTGCTACGACCTGGAACGGACGGCGCAGCTGCTGTTTCGGCTGCCCGACAGCATCGGCGTGATCTGCGATGTCAGTCACGTCGTCGCCTCCGGCTCGACCCCGCCGGCTTTTGTCCAGCTCGCCGGCGACCGCATCGCGCACGTGCACATCCGCGATGCCGAGCTCGGCTACATCCACCACAGCGTGGGTCGCGGCCAGGTCGACTTCCCGGCGACGGTCGACGCACTCAACCGAATCGGCTACGACGGCCGCTTCGCCCTGGAGCTCGAGACTCGCGACATCACCGACGACCAGCGGCCGGAGGCGGCCCTCGCGGCCGGCGCCTACATCAGCTCGCTGCTCTGAGCCGGCTGCTCATCCGGTCGAACGCAGTCCTCACGCAGCCCCCAGCCGCGTAGGCTCCCGAAGGTGCCTGATCGCGTCGTCATCGTCGGAGCCGGGCCGGCCGGGCTGGCGGCCGCGGCTGGCCTGAGGGAGCGTGATCTGCCCTTCCGCCTGATCGACGCCGGGCACGAGGTCGGCGGTTCCTGGGCCGGTCGCTACGACAGCCTCAGACTGCACACCGCACGCTACCTCTCGGGGTTGCCGGGGATGCCGATCCCGAAACAGTACGGCGACTGGGTGGCCCGGAACGACCTGGTCGCCTATCTGCGCGAGTACGCCAAGCAGCTCGAGCTGTTCCCCGAGCTCGGCGTCGAGGCCACCCGGGTCGAGCCGGAGGGTGGCGGCTGGCGGGTCACCACCTCGGTGGGGAACATGCCGGCTAGAGCCGTCGTCATCGCCACCGGGTACAGCCACACTCCGTACCTGCCGGAGTGGCCCGACCAAGAGCTCTTCACCGGGCCGGTGGTCCACACCGCCGCCTACCGCGAGCCAGCTCCCTACGCGGGTCAGCGGGTGCTGGTGGTCGGCTCCGGCAACTCTGCGGCCGATGTCGTGGTCGACCTTGCCGGAGTGGCAGACGAGGTGATCATGGCGGTGCGGACACCGCCCAACATCATCCGGCGGGACATGCTCGGACTGTCCACCCAGCTGCTCGGGATCGCGTCGGACCCACTGCCGCCGCAGATCAAGAACCCGATGTCGGACCTGCTGCGGAAGGCCACCGTGCCGGACCTCAGTGCCCACGGACTACCCGCGCCGTCGGGAAACGGCTACAGCCAGTTCCGGAGCACCCGGACAGTGCCGATCATCGACTCCGGTTTCGTGGACGTGGTGCGGTCCGGTGCGGTCCGGATCGTGCCGGCGGTGGAGTCGTTCACCCAGGGTGGCGTACGGCTGGTCGACGGCAGCCAGGTCGAGGTCGACGCGGTCATCGCCGGTACCGGCTACCGAACAGGGCTCGAGCCACTCGTCGGCCATCTCGGTGTCCTGGACGATGCCGGGATGCCACTGGTCAGCGGTGGCCGGACCCTGCCACAGGCACCACGCCTGCATTTCACCGGAATCAAGGTCGAGCTGACCGGACTGCTGCGGGAGATCGGGATCGAGTCGCGTCAGATCGCCCGAGCTCTAGCTGGAAGCGATGGATCCGCAGCAAGGCGGCGCCGACTGCTTCGGGCCCCGCGGCCAAGGAGAGCCTGATCGCCGTCTGGCCGTCGAGGCTGTCGAAGTCGCTGCCGGGTGTCACCGCGACCCCCTCGGCGTCCAGCAGAGCCGCGCACCAGGCACCGCTGTCCGGATGGGGCCCGAGCTGCTCGGCGATGTCGGCCCAGACGTAGAAGGCGCCATCGGCCGGTGCGACTTTGGTCCAGCCGAGCTCGTCGACCGCATCCAGCACCAGGGACCGAGCGGCGGCGAACTCCCGGACTGCCGCCTCGGCCTCGGCGTAGGAGCTCTCGGTGAACGCCGTGATCGCCGCGTGCTGAGCCGGGACCGGGGCGCACAGCGCGTAGTTGCCGGCCAGGGCGTCCACGCCGGTCAGGAGATCATCGGGGATCAATGCCCAGCCGAGTCGCCACCCCGTCATCCCCCAGTACTTGGAGAACGAGGAGATGACCACCGCCGATCGGTCATGCTGCCAGGCGCTGCAGCCAGGACCGACGCGGCGAGCGAGTGACGCGTCGACGATGCCGTGGTAGATCTCGTCACTGATCAGTCGGACGCCATGCTCAGCACACCAGTCGGAGAGGTCGACCAGCTGGTCATGGTCGACCATGGTGCCGGTCGGGTTCGCCGGCGAGGCCAGCACCAGTCCGGCCACCGGGCCGTCGGCGAGCGCCGTGTCGAGCAGCTGCCGAGTCGGCTGGAACCGCTCGGCCGGTCCGCAGGCCAACTCGACCACCTCGCAACCGAGACTGGACAGGATGTTGCGGTAGGCGGGATAGCCGGGCCGGGCCAGCACCACCCGGTCGCCGGAGTCAAAGGCCGCGAGAAAGGAGATCAGGAAGGCGCCCGAGGAGCCGGTGGTCACCGCGATCTGCTCGACCGGCACGTCCAGGCCGTACCAGCGCTGATAATGGCCGGCGATCGCCTGCCGCAGCGGGCGCAGTCCGAATGTCTCGCTGTAGCCGAGCGGCGTCCGGTCCAGCATCAGCTCCCCCAGCCGACGCCGCACGTCCGACGGGGCGCCCTGGGAGGGTTCGCCGGCGCAGAGCGAGATGACCTCGCGGCCGGACGCGCGCAGCTCGGCGACCCGCTGCAGCACGGTCATCACCGCGAACGGCGGCACGGCGGAGCGTCGGGACGGCCTCACTGCGCCCGCCGGCGGGCCCGGTAGGCGGCAACCGCCGCCCGGTTCCCGCAGTTCCCCTCGGCGCAGTAACGCTTCGACCGGTTCTTGGACAGATCCACCAGCACGTCGCTGCAGTCTTCGGCGGCGCAGGTCTTGAGCCGGGACCAGTCGTCGGCTCGGACCAGCTCCAGGAACGCCATCGCAGCTTCCGCGGCCATCCGTTGCGCCAGGGGCGCGTCCGGCGGGGTGACGTGCAGGTGCCAGTCCCACTCGTCGTGACGAGTCAGGAAGGGGCGCGCATCCGCGGTCGCCAGGACCTCGTTGATGATCGGCACGGCGGCGTCCCGGTCGGTCACCTGCCAGAGGCGGCGCAGCTGGGAGCGCACATCACGCACCTCGGCCAGCTCGGCCTCGGTGCCCAGAACAACCCCGGTATAGGGGTTGCGGGCCAGGTAGGCCTGCAGCCCGGACGGCTCGGCGAGCTCGTCCACGCCGTCGCTGTCGAGGGTGTTGACCAGAGCGGCGGCCTCGATCAGCGACACCTCGGTGTCATGAGTGAAATTCATCTTGACTCGTGACACCTCCTCCCGTAGCGTCACTAGCATAATCACGTTTCACCAATGACAGGACTCGATGATGACGACAGCGGCCAGCACCCGGCCCGCTTCCGCCACGACCACAGTAGACGTGCGCACCGGCTTGCCGATCGCCTTGGTCTCGGCGGCGGCGTTCGGCTTGTCCGGCTCGTTGGCCAGCACCCTGCTGGTGACCGGCTGGTCGCCGGCAGCAGTGGTGGCCGCTCGGGTGGGCGGTGCCTTCCTGGTGCTGCTGATCCCGTGCCTGCTGCTGCTGCGCCGGACCGGTCTGCCGACGCGTCGCGCCACCGGGCGGATGGTCGTCTACGGCCTGGTGGCGGTGGCCGGCGCTCAGCTCTGCTTCTTCAGCGCCGTCCAGCATCTGTCCGTGGGGGTGGCTCTGCTGCTGGAGTACCTGGCGCCGGTGCTGCTGATCGGCTGGCACTGGTGGCGCCGCGGGCAGCGACCCACCGCCGGCAAGCTGATCGGCGCCGCCCTTTCGATCGCCGGTCTGGCGCTGGTGCTGGACCTGGCGCGTGGGCTCACCGTGAGCCCGATCGGCGTGGCCTGGGGCCTGGGCGCCTCGCTGTGTCTGTGCGCCTACTTCGTCCTGTCGGAGAACAGCGCCGCCGCCCCGCCCGCGTTGCTGCTCACCACGGTGGGCACCGGGGTGGGTGCTCTGGTGCTGGTGCTGGCCGGGCTGATCGGCATCGTGCCGCTGGCCGCCGCGTCCGCCCCGGTGTCGATCGCCGCCACGACGCTGCCCTGGTGGGTGCCCGTGTTGACCTTGGCGCTGGTGTCGGCGGCTCTGGCCTATCTCACCGGCATCGAGGCTGTCCGCCGGCTCGGCAGCTCGATCGCCTCCTTCGTCGCCCTGTCCGAGGTGATCCTGGCCGTCGTCTTCGCCGCCCTGCTGCTCGGCCAGATCCCGACGCCCATCCAAGCGGTCGGCGGCCTGCTGATCCTGGCCGGGATCGCGGTCGTCCAGGCCCAGCCGCGGCGGACCGTACACTCCGTGGGTGCCTGACCGAGCCGGAGCCAGTGGGCTGCTGATCGCCGGCACGTCATCGGACGCCGGCAAGTCGCTGGTGGCGACCGGGCTCTGTCGAGCACTCGCCCGCCGCGGGCTCGACGTGGCGCCGTTCAAGGCACAGAACATGTCGAACAACTCGATGGTCTGCGCGGACGGCTCGGAGATCGGTCGCGCGCAGTACCTGCAGGCGCAGGCGGCCCGGGTCGAGCCGACCTCGGCGATGAACCCGGTGCTGCTCAAGCCCGGCTCGGATCGGCGCAGCTTCGTGGTGCTGCGCGGTCAGCCTCACGGTGCTCTGGAGGCCGGCGAGTACGCCACCGGCCGTACGGTCCTGGCCGAGGCCGCCTTCGCGGCGTACGAGGAGCTGGCGATGGAGCACGACCTGGTGGTCTGCGAGGGAGCCGGCTCCCCGGCGGAGATCAACCTGCGGGTGGGCGACTACGTCAACCTCGGTCTCTCCCGTCGGTTCCAGCTGCCGATGATCATCGTCGGCGACATCGACCGGGGCGGCGTTCTCGCCGCGTTGTACGGCACGTACGCGCTGCTGGACGACGACGACCGGGCGATGCTGCGCGGGTACGTGGTCAACAAGTTCCGCGGCCACGTCGGCGTTCTCGAGCCCGGGCTGGCGATGCTCAGCGAGCGGACGGGGCTGACCTGTCTCGGCGTGCTGCCATGGCTGCCGGACGTGTGGCTGGACGCCGAGGACACCCTCGAAGTCGGTGCCTGGCGATCGTCGACCCGGCCGGTCGATGATCATGAGCGGCTCCGGGTGGCGGTGGTCAGATTGCCCCGTGTCTCTAATCTCACCGATGTCGAGGCGCTGGCCGCCGAACCGGGCGTCGACGTGCTGGTCACCACCGACCCGCGGGTCGTGACCGACGCCGACCTAGTGGTGCTGCCCGGCACCCGGACGACGGCGTCGGACCTGTCCTGGCTGCGGGAGCGGCGACTTGCCGACGCGATCACCGAACGGGCGGCACGGGAGCGGCCGGTGCTGGGAATATGCGGCGGCTACCAGATGCTCGCCACCACCATCGTCGATGAGGTGGAGGGGACGGACGGTTCGGTCGAAGGGCTGGGACTGCTGCCGACCGGCGTCGTCTTCCAGGAGGCCAAGACCCTCGGGCGACCGACCGGCACGTGGCGGGGACGAGCCGTGACCGCCTACGAGATCCACCACGGAGTCGCCGCGCGCTCGAACGAGGGAGACGCTGAGCCGTTCCTGGACGGTTGGCGGATCGGTCAGGTCTGGGGCACCATGTGGCACGGCACGCTGGAGAACGACGACTTCCGACGGGCCTGGCTGAGCGAGGTCGCTGCCGCCGCCGGCTCGGACTGGCGACCGCGACCGGAGGCATCCGCCTTCGCCGCGCGCCGGGAGTCCATGATCACGATCATGGCCGACGCCGTGGAGCAGCATCTCGATCTCGATGCGATGCTGAGCTGGACGAGGGTCGGCCGGTGATCACCGTGCTGGTGGTCGGGATCGGCAGCGGGAGTCCCGCCCACCTGACCGCCGAGGCCGTCGACGCGCTGAACCGGGTGGACGTGTTCCTGGTCGCCGACAAGCGGGCCGACACCCGGGACCTGGCGGCCCTGCGTACCCAACTGTGCCGGGCAGTGATCACCCGGGGGGACTACCGGATGATCGAGGTCGCTGACCCCGTGCGCGACCGGGACGCCTCCGGATATCGCGAAGCGGTGGCGGACTGGCACGCCCGCCGGGCTGCCGCGTACGCCGACGTGGTCCGCCGGGAGCTGCCGCCCGGCGGGACCCTCGGCTTCCTGGTCTGGGGTGATCCCGCCTTCTACGACAGCACGTTGCGCATCGTCGACCAGCTGCGCGACGCCGGTGTCGACCTGGCGGTCCAGGTGTTTCCCGGCATCAGCAGCATCCAGCTGCTGGCCGCGCGTCACCAGATGATCTTGAACACCGTCGGTGGACCGATTCACGTCACGACCGGCAGGCGGCTGCCGGCAGAGTTCACGCCCGACCTCGGCACGGTGGTGGTGATGCTGGACGGCGATTTGACCTGTGCGCAGCTGGTCGATGATCATCCCGACCTCGAGATCGCCTGGGGTGCCCAGCTCGGGCTTGAGGACGAGGCACTCGTCCGCGGCCGGCTGGCCGACGTGATCGACGAGATCGCGGACCTCCGCGCGACGATCCGGGCGCGACGCGGCTGGGTGATGGACGTCTACGCGCTGCGGCTGCCGGAGCGGTAATGTCCGGACCAGGCGAAAGCTCCCGACTCACCCGCGGAGTGGATCCGGCGGCTCATCAAGGCGCCTCGAGGGGGACCGATCGCCAGGACTCTCAAGCCCGCAAAGGAAAAGAGGCATCAATACGTCGATTTCGAACGTTTGTTCGACTAGACTGTATGCATGTTCGAGTCGTGGTTGGAGGAGTCGCTCGGGGACCCGAGCGCGCTGCTGCACCTGGC
>DASQLI010000181.1:0-11641 GCA_035630075.1 Microlunatus sp. | reverse complement strand
CTGGTCGCCCAGATCTACGCCATGTGCGGCAACTTCGCCGAAGCCCAAGACTGCGTGCAGGAGGCGTTCATCCGGGCGTGGGACCGCCGCCGGGCTCTGGATGCCGACCAGAGCCCCGAGGCGTGGATCCGTACCGTCGCGTATCGGCTGGCGGTCAGTCGTTGGCGTCGAGCCCAGCGCGCTCTGCGATCACCGGATCGCTCGCAGCTCCGAGACAGCGTGCCCGGGCCGGACGTCTCGCGGATGGCTCTGATCCGGGCCCTGCAGCAGCTGCCCGCCGACCAGCGTCGGGCCGTCGTGCTGCATCACCTGTGCGACGTACCGGTGCGGGAGATCGCCGCCGAGATCGGGGTGCCGGTCGGCACGGTCAAGGCCCGTCTGTCGCGCGGCCGAGCGGCGTTGGCTGCCCTGTTGGCCATCTCCGAGGAAGAGGGAACCGATGGCTGAGTGGGATGGCCTGGAGTCACGGCTCAGGGATCTGGGGGAGGCGGCGTCCGAATGGGTCGATCAGCCGCTGGATCCTGCCGAGGTCCGCCGGCTCGGAGTCCAGCGGCGGCATCGTCGCTGGGCTGTCATGGCCGTGGTCGCGATGATCATCGCCTTCGGGGGCGGCGCCGGGGTGTGGGCGATGGGGTCGGTTCCTCAGCAGCTCGAACCCGTGCCGGTTGGCACGCCGACCCAGCAGCAGTCGCCCGTCGAGACACCGACGGTGACACCGAGTGAGGAAAGCACGGCCGAGACGACCGGTCACGGACGCCCCATCGAGTCCACTCGACCCGCCGACACTCAGCAACCGCCGTCGCCCAGCTACCCCGCCGGCTCACCGAGCGTCGACGAAACGCCCACACCGACCGCGACACCCACCCCGACCGAGACCGAGCCGAGCGAGACCTCGGAGCCGTCGCCGGACGAGCCGGAGGAGCCCCAGCCAGGTCCGATGGCGAACCCGACCGACGGCGGAGTCGACGAACCGGCCGAGCCCGCACCCGAGCCGAGCGAGGATTCCTCGACGCGATAGCGAATGTCGGCAACCGATGCTGCCGCTGGAGCGTAGGCCACCCAACAGAGGTCGGAACCAGCGAAGGAGCGACGGTGCCCCGTCGACGAGTGAGATCCAACTACCGGGTCGCCGGGCTGGTTGCGGTGACAGCGCTGATCACCGCACTGAGGACGCCGCCCCGTCCGCCGACGGGCAGGTGACCACGACTGCTCAGGTGGCAGTCGGCTGCGCCTCGGGAGTGCCCGGTGACGTGAACGGAGACGGCTTCGCTGAGCTCGCAGTCGGCGAACCGGGCAGGGTCGGGGATCCGTCCACCGCTTCTACGGCCAGCGACGGGTGCGCCGACCTCGCGGTCGGCTCACCAGGGAGAACGGCGAGGCCGGGTGCGTGCAGGTGTCCTTCGGGTCGCGCAGCGGCGCCGGGGCGGATGCTGGGGGCAACTGCGTGATGACGAGGATGATCAACGCCCGCCTGAATCAGCGCTCCTCGACGCCGACCACCGGACTACGCCGCTCGAGCATGATCACGTCGCGCCACCTCCCGGCCAGTGGCCCGTGGGTCATCCGCCCGAGCCGGCGGCGGACACCGACGACCTCGAAGCCGGCAGCCCGGTGCAGCCGAAGACTGGCGGTGTTCTCACCGAAGACGCCGGACTGGATGGTCCAGATGCCGGCAGCCTCGGTCGAGGCGATCAACGCGTCCAGCACCAGTCTGCCGATTCTGCGGCCCTGCGCACTCGGGTCGACGTAGACGGAGTGCTCGACGACCCCGGCGTAGACGCGTCGATCGGAGACAGCGGAGACAGCCGCCCAGGCCAGCACCCCACCGACCGGTTCCACGATGACGAGCCGGTGGTCGGGGAGCCGCTCGCGGTCGAACACCTCCCAGGCCGGAGGTTCGCTCTCGAACGTGGCGTGACCGGTGGCGATCCCGGCGGCGTAGATCGCCTCGACCTGAGGCCAGTGCTCGCGGGTGAGCGGCAGCACCGCTGCCCTGATGTTCATCGGCGCGACTCTTCGATCGCGATCACGCGTTGAACGGCTGGTAGGCGAAGGCGACCTTGACCAGACCATGATCACCGGAGCCGGTTGCCTTGTGGTCCTCGCCGTTGAGGTGGTCGTTGTTGATCACCAGCCCGTCGAACAGCCAGATCCGGTTCCTGCTGTTGTCGTAGAACTGCTCACTGACCAGCACGTGGTCCAGGGACTCCCGCAGGTCGTCGTGGACGTGGGTGTAGTACACGTCCCGGCTGTCGCGATACTCCTGCAGGGTCTGGGCGGCGTAGAGGCCGATGTCGGCACCACCCCGCGATTCGCCGACCAGATACCGAGGCTGCTCGGTCACCACGTTGACGGTGTTGCTGAGCTGGCCGTCGTTGAGGTCGCCGAGCACGATCACCGGTGTGTCGGTGCCTTTCATGATCGTCGTGAGCATCACCCGCAGACCGGTCGCCTCCGCGGTCCGCCTGATGGTGGACAGCGCACTTCCCAGCGCCGTGGTGTGCGGCTTGTACAAGTCAGGATCCTGCCGATACCAGCGTTCGTTGAAGACTGCCGTCGGCAGCTTCGACTTGAAGTGCGCGACGAACACCTCGGTCACCGGCCGGTCGTCGCGAAGCTCGACCTGCAGGTTGAGGACCGGACGGGAGAACCCGGGGATGGTGACGCTGATCGCCGGGGCCTGCGGGTCGTCGGGGTTGGCGGACTCCAACCGGACGCCGTCAGGAAACCGGTCGACCCAGCGGGGCGTCCCGCGCAGCAGTCCCTTGCGGACCAGGGCCGCGCACACGATCCGAGCGCCGGTAGCCCGGTCGGCGATCAGGTCGTAGCGATCATCGAGGCCGCCGGCCTGCAGCACGGCGGCCATCGCATCGCGGTGCCACAGCTCCTGCAACCCGACGATGTCGGCATCGAGGGCACCGAGCTGAGCGGCCAGCCAGGCGATCTTGCGGTCATACTCCTCGGTGGTCCAGGGCTTCTGGTTCGGGTTCATGGCCGCACCGGGAAGCTGCAGGTTGTACAGGTTCACCGTGGCGACGCTGAACTTCCTCAGTCTCATCTCGATCCTCCGTCTCGTCCTACGGTAGAGAGTCGCGACGAGCCGTGTTAGTACCCCTGGCTCGGGCCATGGGCCATGGACGATCCTGCCGGGGATGCGCAAGCCGTCATCCTTGCCCTCCGGCGGAGTCGGACGAGGCGAGGACCTCGGGCGAGTCGAGCGACGGTCGCCGGTGTGGCGGTGAGACGCCGGGGGCTCAGTCAGCCCAGGGCGGAGTGTGGTCCATCGTGCTGTAGTACTTCGCCAGATGGCTCTTCATCCGGGCGACCTCGGCTCGGGGCCTCTCCAGGTCGCACGCCTTCGGGGCAGTGATCGGGGCCGGCTGCTTGACCCCGATCCCTGCTGACTACCTCGATACCCACCGCGCCAGAGCACCAATCGTTCCCGCCGTGGGCCGGTGTCTTTGCGGGCTGGACTACACTCGCGTCGGCTCGATAAATCTCCGCCCTGTGTCCGCGGACCTGACGTCAGTGAAGGTGGCGTTTGGCGATGGAACGCATGTCCCCGGAAGCGGACGGGTCGGCGTACGACAGCGATGTGGAGATCGTGACCACACACGCGGTGCAGCTGATGGCCCTACAGCAGCAGGTGATGGCCCTGGAGCGCAAGAACGACAACCTGATGGTTGCGTTGGCTTCTCAGCGGATGATCGGGATAGCCGTCGGACTCGTCGCGCAGCGGAACTGCTGTACGTCGAGCGAGGCGTGGGAGCGACTCACTCGCCTGTCTCAGGACACCAACGTCAAGGTGCGGGAGCTCGCGCGGGTGATGGTCGACGCGGTCGACGGCGTGACTCGCGACGAGGACGTCGACCTGCTCGACAGGTTGAGCAGCCGGCTTCTGGGTGGCCCGTGGCGTTGACCCGATAGCCGCCATCGGACGACCTGTGATTGAGTCGAGGTTCACAGAAGACTCGATCAGAGCGAGGAGCGTTCGTCCATGCCCGTCGATGCCGACGCCCTGAGCGCCAGCCTGCGGGTCCTGGCCGCGCGAACGAACGGCCAGAGCAACGCAGTCATACCTGCTCTCCAGGACGTCACGGTGGCCTGCGTCGATCTGTTCCGCGTCACCGGTAGCGGCATCATGATCGCCGACGAGCAGAACATCACCCGCTACGTCGCGGCGAGCGACGGACCTGGGCGGTTCATGGAGGAGGCGGAGTCTCGAACCGGTCAGGGAGTCTGCGCCCAGGCGTTCGTCGACAACCGAGTGGTTGACAGTCGTGATGTCTGCGTCGACCCCCGCTGGCCGAAGCTCGCCACCCTGATGGCCGGGCGCGGCGTGCACGCAGTGCTGGGTATACCGGTTCGGCTGGGCGCGATCCCGGTCGGCACGCTCGACGTCTACAGGGACCGTTCTCACGACTGGGACGAGAGTGAGCGCCGAGCGCTGGTCCGCTACGGCGACGTGGTCGCAACGACCCTGACGGCGGCTCTGCGGGCCCACACCGCCGGTGAGCTGGCCGGACAGCTGCAGTACGCCCTCGACTATCGGGTGGTCATCGAACGCGCCGTGGGCTACCTGATGGCGCAGGACGCCGTTGACTCCACGGTCGCGTTCAACCGGTTGCGTCGAGTTGCTCGCAGCAGCCGCACCAAGATCGGCGACGTCGCGGAGCAGCTACTGAGCACCGGCCGGCTGCCGAGCTGATCGGGCCGCCGATCCCCGACGCTGTCAGGCCGCCGGGCGTTGCGATCCGGTGGTGCGCTCGTTCTGGTCGTCGAGCAGCTCTCGCAGTCGACAGAGCAACCGGGACAGGAGCCGGGAGACCTGCATCTGACTGGTCCCGATCTGTGCGGCTATGTCGGACTGCGAGCGCCGTTCCCAGAAGCGCATCCGAAGCAGCTCGCGCTCCTCTGGGCCGAGAGAGCGCCATGCCTGCTGCACCAGCAGCTGTGCCTCGCACCGAGCGAACTCCGGGTCGTCGCCGGTCGTGCAGGCGACCGTGCCAGACGGCCCGTCGAGCGACACCGTGCGGTAGCCCTGCGCGGCGCGCCGGGCCTCACGAATCGTCGGGACGGACTCGTCGAGACTGGCGGCCAGTTCCCGATCTCCGGGAACCGTGCTGTGCTCTTGGGCCACCTCCGACCACTGCTGGGTGATCCGAACCGCCAGCTGCTGGGTCTGGCGTGGTGGCCGGACCACCCAGCCGTGGTCGCGGAAGTGGCGTTTCAGGACGCCGCTGATGGTCGGTCCGGCGTACGGCGCGAACGGGCCCTGCGTCGGGTCGTAGCGGTGTGCCGCCTCCAGCAGCGCGCACCTGGCCACCTGCTGGAGGTCTTCGTCGTCTTCCCCGCGGCCGCGGAACCGTCGAGCGACGGCGTCGGCCAGCCACAGGTGATCGAGGACAAGAGAGATCTGGTCGGGCGTGCTCGGAGCATCGGAAACAACCATGCGCGCAAAGCCTCCACATCACGTTTCGGAGGTGTGGCGCGCTGTTCGACCCACCAGTGGCAGGGACCCGTCCGAGGATCCCGGCCTGGATTACAACGTAAACCTACAGTGCCGAACTGGCAAGAGATGAGTTCGACTCATTGTGCCGGATCGTAAGCGGCAGGCGACCCTCTGCTTGCGACGCCCCCCGTGGACACGGAGTGGCCTTGCGTCCTCTCCTGCCGCGCAGACGGCCGCCTGCCGCCGTCCGAGGCCTCCATCGGCGACGACGGTCGGATGCTCGGGTGGATACCCGGACGTGACTCTCGTCAAACGGAACGACCGATCAGCGCCAGCGCGACCAGGCCGCCTGCTTGGTCGTTCCGGTGATGTCAGCGACCTGGCTCCAGGAACCGTTCGCGGCGACCTGGCGGGCAGCCTCGCCGAGGCTGGTGCCGACGTGTGCGCTCAGTTCGACCAGCAGCTTGAACGACTCGGGGGACCCCCGCCGAGAGAGCTCGGTCACGGCGTCGTCGGCGAGCGCTGCCAGCTCGTGGTCGCCGAGCTGTTCCAGTCGCTGGTGCATCTCGGACATGGGGCCCATCATCGCCGCAGACGCATCGCCCAGTCACCTCGGTCAGGACGGGTCAGGCAGCGGTCGTCGAAGGGTCGTCGAGGCGCACGGTGAGGGACTCGTCGTCGGAGGTGAAGTCGCGGGTCCAGCACCCACCGGGCCAGCGGTACTCCAGGCGGCCCTCGGCCGGCTGGTAGATCGCGGTGTAGAGCGTGCCGAAGCCGCGGTCGTAGTCGACTGAGTGCAGCGGCGCACGGAGTAGCTCGTCGGCGACCAGTCCCGGACTGACCTTTCGGTCCAGCAGGCCCTTGAGCTGGTCGAAGCGCTCCACGCTGCGATAGCGGGCCGCGTGGGCCGGGTCGATCGGGTCGTCCCACCGGTGGTTGGTCGCCATCGGCCTCGTGCGGAACTCTGCCGCCCGCTCCGGACCGAGGTGGGCGGTCAGGTAGCTCCCGGCACGGTCGACCATGGTCAGGTTGTACGACATCGCGATCGGCAGTGCCCGCAACGCGTCGCGGGCCTCTGCCACGTCGTGGCATGCCTCCAGCAGGTAGCGCACCACGAGCGGGATGCCGAAGCCGGGACCCGTGCGGCGGTCACCGCCGAACGTCAGCGAGACAGCCAAACCGGCACCGTTCATGCCGTCGAGCAGTCCCCACAGGCAGTCGCCGGTGCCGATCACGGGCTGCAGATAGTTGGTGCTGATGCTGACGCACTCGAACAGGTCGGGGTGGTAGTCGTAGTTGCGCAGCAGCGTCGGGGTCGGGTCGAGCGTGACGACCTGGCTGCAACCAGCCGGTGCGAAGGCGGGGAGGTCCCACTGGGCCAGCATCGACGTTGCCAACGGGTCGAAGCCGGTTTGTTCCGACAGGCGTGCCCAGGTCGGCAGCAGTTCTGGCATGTGCCGCGCCAGAGCGGCGCCGGCCTCGGTCAGCGATGGTCTGGCCTCGGCTCCCTCGGACAGGTACCAGCGCCGATAGGCGGGCCAGGTCGCGTCGAAGAGCGCCCGCCAGCGAGGCCCCGGTGAGGGTTCGTTGATGCCGTACATCGTCAAGGTGCGCATGACGTCAAGTAATACTTGACGATCAGTACGGCGTCAAGAGGAGCTTGACAGTAGCGCTGGCTCGCCAAGGTCGTCGAGGCGTCAACCGCTCGTCCGGAGTCGGTTCCACCACAAGGAAAGACCCAAGGCGATGGAGACCAGCAAGCCACCCGCGCCGGCGAACCAGGAGGCGATGTCCACGTGTTCCTGCACCACCGTGACGTGACTGGGCAGGTCACCGAGGGCTTCCTGGAGCTGATCGGCGCTCTCGGCACGGTAGTACTGGCCACCGGTCTTCTCTGCCACGGCCTGGAGCGCGTCCTCGTCGATGACGAGCGGACTACGGCCGCCGCCGCCTCGGCCGCCCCAGCCACCGCTGGACCAGCCTCCGGCCTGCCGGCCAGTGCAGGCCATCTGGCTCGGCGTCGTGGTGCCGAAGCCGATGGTGAACACCCGAACGCCCCGGACTGCGGCGACGTCGGCTGCTTCGATGGGCTCCACTCCCTGGGTGTTCGCGCCGTCGGTGAGGATGACGATCACATCAGCGGCATAGCCCGATCGCCGGGCCGCCTCGGCATCCACTCCGCTGGGCGCCACCGTGGGATCGACAGCGGCGATCCCGTCGATGGAGGTGAGGATCGCTGAGCCGATCGCCGTACCCCGGGAGGTGGAGAAGCCGTTGATCGCCTCGACCAGCCGGTCGGTCTCCGTGGTCGGTGGTACCTGCACCGCCGCGAAGCCGGCGAACGCCACGAGGCCGATCTTGGCGCCGCCGTTCTGGGACTCGATGAACGCGATCGCAGCCTGCTGCGCGACCGTCAGCCGGTTGGGGTCGACATCGGTTGAGCACATGGACCCTGAGACATCCATGGCCAGCATGATGGTGGTGGAGTTCGAAGCCACCGGTACGGTGGCCTGCGGCCGGGCGGCGCCGACACCCAGAGCGGCGAACCCGAGCATCAGCAGCAGCCCCGGGATCAGCGCGACCCACCGGGTCCGCCGGGGGAGGGCGGCCCGCACCAGGGCGATGGAGGTCACGCGGACCGCTGACCGGCGCCGTCGGCGGCGCAGCCACCAGGTGGCGATCAACACCAACGGGATGACCGACAACGACAGCAACGCCCACGGCCAGCTCAACGACATCAGATGAACCTCCCCGTCCGAGCGGCGGTGAGCACGGCACCACCGGTGAGGAGCGCCAGGGCCAGTCCGCACAAGGCACCAGCCAGTGGTACGTCCTGGTTGGCGACGGTCAGGCGCAGATCGATGTCCGAGGCCACGCCGGCGAGCTGGTCGCTGTCGGCGGCGGCGTGATAGGCGCCGCCGGTGATCTGCGCAATCGTCGTGAGCTGCTCGGTGTCGAGGGCTGTGTGGAGCCGGAAGCCGCCGAGCTCCACGGTCGTCCCGTTCGCGGTGCCGACACCGACCGTCTCGATGTGGATGCCGGCGTTCTGGGCGATCGTCGCCGCGTCGGTCACCGCCTCGCCCCCCGCGTCGCCGCTCTGGTCCTCACCGTCGGAGAACAGCACGATCGTCGCCGAGCCCCAGTATCCGAGGTCGGGGAGGTCCCCGTCTCTGCCGATGGTCACGGTCTCACCGGTGATCGCGCTGAGCGAGCCCAGGATCGCGGAGGCGAGGGAGGTTCCGCCGGCGATCCGGAGGTTCTCCACCGCCGCCTTGCTCGCCGCCCGGTCCTGGCCGATGGGCGAGGTGGTGAGGGCTCCCTGGTCGAACCCGACGACTCCGACGTCGACGGTGTCAGGTTGTGCGTCGATGAAGGCCAGTGCCGCCTGCTGAGCAGCCGCCAGCCGACTGGGAGAGACGTCCGTCGCGCTCATGCTGTTCGACACGTCCACGGCCACGATGACCGTACCGGCACTGCGACCGACGGGGAGCGAGGCCGAAGGGCCGGCGACCGCCACCGCCAGCAGAAACACGCCGGCGAGCGGCAGCCACCGCTCCAGGGGTAGAGCGGACGAACCGGTGAGGGCGAGACCGGACCTGGCGAGGGCCGCGGACCGGCGCCGCGCGAGCAGGACGCTGCCGACGGTCAGCCCGACCGCCAGCAGTAGGCCTGGTACGAGCAGCAGCGGATGCGCCAGGCTCATGGCCGACTCCGCCTCATGGCCGACTCCGCCTCATGACCGACTCCGGCTCATGACCGTCTCCGCTGGGTCTCGGTGAAGATCGACAGCAGTGCCTCGACGAGGTCGGCCCTGGTGTCGACGGTGTGCAGCGGGACTCCCGCTCGACGCATGCCCGCCCGGAGTCCCGCTTCCCGCTCCTCGACACCCGCCCGGAACCGTGCCCGGAACGACGGATCACCGGAGTCGACGATCAGCTGCTCGCCCGTTTCGGCGTCCTGGACCACGATCAGGCCCACCTCGGGGAGCGCGTCGTCGACGGCGTCGCTGACCCTGATCGCCACCACCTCGTTGCGGTGGGCCAGCCGGATCAGCGGGCGCTGCCATTCGCCGGTGCCGATGAAGTCGGAGATCACCACAACCAGACTGCGGCGGGCCAGCGCGGTGACCGACTCGAGCATCTGGGCGAGATCGGTCGTCGCCGAGTCGTGGTGCTGGGAGTCCCGGCCGAGCTCGCGCCCGATCCGCAGCGCCTGGTCGCGACCCGTGCCCGGTGGCACCAATCGTGCTGTGCTCGCGTCGTACAAGACCGCGCCCACCCGGTTGCCGTTCCGGCCGAGCACCCGGGCCAGGACGAGGGCGATCTCGGTCAGGACGTCCTGCTTCCCGCGTGCCGGACCGCCGACCACCATCGACGCCGACCGGTCCAGCACCAGCCAGGTCGTCAGCTCCCGGTCCTCGGTGAACTCCCGGACCTGCGGCTCGTCCAGTCGGGCGGTCACGTTCCAGTCGATGTGCCGGGCATCATCCCCGTCGACGTAGGGCCGCAGACCGTGGAAGTCCAGGCCGCTGCCCCGCCGCGGGGTGCGGTAGTCGCCCTGCAGACGACCGTCGAGGCGGCGGACGATGCGCCACTCGAGCCGGTGCAGGAGCCGGTCGGGGGCGGTGATCATGGCCTGGTGGTCGGAGACGGGGTGAGCGCGCAGGTCATGACTGCAGCACGACGTCCGGGACGGGCACGGCGCGCAGCACCCGGATCAGGATGGCGTCGGCGTCGAGGTCGTCGGCCAGGGCCTCGTACGAGAGCACGATCCGGTGCCGCATGACGTCGAGGGCCAGCTCATCGAGGTCGTACGGCAGCACGTAGTCCCGGCCCCGCAAAAAGGCGAGGGCCCGCCCGCCGGTGACCAGGGCGATCGAGGCGCGCGGACTGGCGCCGTAGGTGAGGTAGCGCTCCAGGTCGCCCTGGCCCACGCTCCCGGGCGCTCGGGTGGCTGCGACCAGCCGGACCGCGTAGTCGACGATCGACGGATCGACGTAGATCTGCGCGACCTGAGACCGCATCCGGATCAGGTCTGCGGGGGAGAGCATGACCTGCGGCCGCTCGGCCGGAACGAGAGCCCGCTCGACGATCGCGTGCTCCTCCGGTGACGTCGGGTAGCCGATGACGACCTTCATCATGAACCGGTCGACCTGCGCTTCGGGCAGCGGATAGGTGCCGTCGGACTCGATCGGGTTCTGGGTGGCCATCACCAAGAACGGCTCGGGGACCGTGAAGGTCTCGCGACCGATGGTGACCTGGCGCTCCTGCATCACCTCCAACAAGGCGCTCTGCACCTTGGCCGGGGCGCGGTTGATCTCGTCCGCCAGCAGCAGGTTGGTGAACACGGGGCCGAGGGAGGTCTCGAACTCGCCCGTGTGCTGCCGGTAGACCCTCGTTCCGACGAGGTCGGCGGGCACCAGGTCGGGGGTGAACTGGATCCGTTGGAACTGTCCGCCGATCGCACTGGCCAGCGACTTGACGGCGAGTGTCTTGGCCAGCCCCGGTACGCCCTCGACCAGCAGATGACCGCCGGCGAGCATGGCGATCGCCATCCGCTCGAGCAGCACATCCTGGCCGACGATGACCCGCTTGACCTCGAACAGAACGGGCTCGATGGGATTGGGCGTCATGGGCGGAGCCTCCCGGAGATGCGTGATCGGTGTCTTCGCGCGGGGTGCAGTCCGCGAGGAGCTGGACCTTGGGCGAAGCGGACGGTGCCCTTGCGGTCGGGCAGAGTTCTGGTCACAGTCGCGGCCCTCCGCTACCTGGTCCGTCACCGTCGCCGCCGGCCAGTGCGGTGCCGATCGGGACCGCGAATCCGATGCCGGCGAAGGCGTCGTCCTTGCCGGGGTCGGCGATGGATACGACGACGCCGACGACGAGTCCCTGCGAGTTCAACAGCGGCCCGCCGGAGCTGCCGGGGTTGACGGCGGCGTCGAACTGGATCAGTCCGGACACCGAACCGGTGGCGGTCTTGGTGGTGCGATCGAGTCCGGACACGACTCCGGTGCTGGTGCTGTAGCGCAGCCCCAGCGGGTTCCCGATAGCCACCACGTCCGAGCCGACGGCGACGCCTCCGCCGAGGACCGCCGGCACCACCACCTCGGGCAGCTTGGTCGGGGTGAGGGTGGCGATGTCGGTCTTCGGGTAGCGCGCTGCGACCTTCGCCGTGGACGTGGTCCCGTCC
>DASQLI010000180.1:0-2223 GCA_035630075.1 Microlunatus sp. | reverse complement strand
CAGGGCCTGCGGATCAACTGCGTGGGTCCTGCGTACATCGAGACCCCCCTGCTCGCCAGCCTGCCGGCGGAGTTCCGTGCCGCGCTCGTCCAGCGGCACCCGCTCGGCCGACTCGGTCAACCCGAGGAGGTCGCACACGTGGTGTGCTTCCTCTTGTCTGAGGAGGCGTCGTTCATCACCGGCGGGTACTACCTCATCGACGGCGGGTACACCGCCGTCTAGGGCCGACGCGACGGCGCGAGGTGGGGTGGGGTGTTACGGGTAGCTGGGTGGAGTGCCCGTGTTCGGTTACGGGATTCTCGAGTCGGTCGAGGAGAGCTCCAGTCACCAAGTGCGCTTCTGAGAACTGGCGTAGGGGCTCAGCTCAGCTCGGCTCGGGCATCGGACGTTCGTTGAGCTGAGTCGTCCGTGCATGACGTCCCGTCGGGATGGCTGATCGTCAGGTGTTCTGGGGGTGGCGCCTGAATGCGATGTGGAGCAGTGCGACCACGCTGTCCTTGAGAGTTGCCGGGGCCATCGCCGATGGTGAGGCGCCGGGGTGTTTTCGGGCGATCCGCACGCGTAGCACGCGGTGGCGGATGCTGAAGGTCAGTGGCGGGTCCAGTCGGAGCGCCTCACCGTCCACGCCTGCCGGAACGGGTTCCTTCGAGTCGACCACGAAGGCTGGTGCCGACCATGCCCGCCATGGCCGCTGCAGTGATCGGCCGTCCAGGTCCTGCCAGGAGACCTTGCCGATGACGGTGATCCCGAGTTCGCCTTCGTCGATCCGCGGCCGGGTACCCGATCCGATCGCACGGCCGAGACGGTAGGAGTTGTTGGACACCAGCACCGCGGCGCCTCCGCGGTGCTCGTGCCCACCCGGTCCCCGCCAACGGAGGTCCAGGCCGCTGCCGCCTGGGCCGAGTACGTCGGGCACGGTGTCCAGCATCGTGCGGATCTTCGCGTCGCGATAGCCGGCATGCTGCACCGTCTCGGCGTAGAGCCCCAGCGACACATTGTTGACAAACACCCGCCCGTTCACATCACCGAGATCGACCCGCCGTTCACCGCCGTCGACGAATGCGTCGAGGGCACCCACGACATCGTCGCGATCAACGCCCAGATCGAGCGCGAAATGGTTACGAGTGCCCGCAGGAATGCAGGCATACGGCAGGTCAAGCTCGCTGGCGATCCTGGCGACGACGGCCTGCGACCCGTCACCGCCGGCCATCGCGAGCCCGTCCGCACCGTCGGCGACCGCCGCCCGGACCAGCGCCTCAAGGTCGTCGCCAGTGTCGAGCTTGACCGCCTTGATACCCCGCTTGCGTGCCTCGACGGCGAGGGCGAAGCGTTCCGCCTTGCCCCCGCCGGAGCGCGGGTTGAAGAACAGCACCGGATGGCGCGGTGCCGGAACGCTCGGCAGATCCACGTGCCGGGTGAAGGCGGCAGACGCAGCCCCCAGCGAGATCAGCACCCCCGCGACAACAAGGACGTCGACCAGCGCCGCCCCCCGCGTCAGAAGCAATACCGTCGCGCCGACCAACGCCAGCGCAGCGACCAGCAAGCCCACCACCCGCACCGTCCCCCGCCGGAGCAACCCGTACCAGGCGGCCGTAACGGCGACCAGGAGGCAGCCGAGCAGCAGCAGCCCCCGCGGGAACTCGCTGACCGCCACCCACATCGCCAAGACGACCGTGGCTGCCCCCACCGCCAACGCCGCCATCGCCAACAGCCGCCGACTCATCGAACCCACACCCGTTCAAAGCTCGAGCGGACGGCTGCCCGTTCCAGATCGGGGGGACCAGGCCGCAGCGCGCATCCGGCCGCTGGCCTGACCACCGTGTCGACCACCAACGGATCTGGGCCAACCCAGCAGGTCCGTCGCCCCAGCACCCCCACCGGCTGTGCGAACTCCATCAAATCCGCCGCCATTCGGGACCTCCACAGACACTGCCGACGGTCGCAACCTACTCCGCCGGGAGTCAGACGGCCTCAGTAGACGAGGTTTGTTCAGCAGGTCGACCACAGTCACCGGGAACCTCGGGCGCCGGGCCACCATGTCCGCTTTAGGAGTCCCTAACCGCTCTGTAGACAGCACGCAGGGCTGACCGAGAATGCGGCGGGCTGGAATCGCCGGATTCCAGTCCGACACGCTACCGGCAGCAGATGACAGATGCTGCTTTATGGGAGGGTAGCGGCCATGGCCACCAGTGATCATCAGATGTCGCCCGCGTGGGCTTCCGA
>DASQLI010000179.1:0-2367 GCA_035630075.1 Microlunatus sp. | reverse complement strand
CACCCCGGCGGGCCGGGACCGCACGGTCGACCTGATGCGGGCGGTGAGCATTGCCGTGGTCGTCATCTGGCATTGGGCGGGTTCGGTCACGCACCGCAGGGATGGCGAGATCGTGATGCCCAACCCGATCGACCAGGTGCCACTGTTGTGGCTGGCCACCTGGGTAGGCCAAGTCATGCCAGTGTTCTTCCTGGTCGGCGGCTTCGCCAATCTTGCGGCCTGGGAGCGCACCGGCGGCAGCGCGCGAGCGTTCCTGCGCCTGCGGCTGGCCCGGCTGCTCCGCCCGACCGCGGTGTTCCTCGGGGTCTGGGCCATGCTCGAGGTGGTACTGCTGACCGTCGTGCCCGGCTACCCCGGCGTGGTCTCATACGGTCGAGCCGTCGCCGCGCCGCTGTGGTTCCTCGCCGCCTACCTGTGGGTCGTGCTGCTGATCCCGGTCACGGCTGTGGCGCACCGGCGGGCAGCTGTACCCACCGTGGCACTACTCGGGACGGCCGTCGTCGCGGCCGACCTGGCACGGTTCGGCGCCGGCCTGGAGGTTTTCGGTCTGATCAACACCGCCCTGGTGTGGGTATTCGTGCACCAGCTCGGCTACCTGTGGCGCGACGGGATGCTCGACTCCCCCGACCGGCGCTGGACGCTCGCCGCAGCCGGTGTGACCGGCTTGGTCGTCGTAGCCGCACTTCCGATCTATCCACGCTCCATGGTCGCCACCGTCGGCGGCCGGCTCAGCCACATGTATCCCACCACCGCGGGCATCGCGATGTTGGCGGTGTTCCAGCTCGGCATCATCGTGCTGCTGCGCCCGGCACTCTCTCGCTGGCTGCACCGGCGACGGGTCTGGAAGATCGTCGTCGCAGCGAACACGGTGATCATGACCGTGTTCCTGTGGCACATGACTGCCCTGCTCGCAGCGCTCACCCTGTTCGAGACGGTCAGGCTTCCGATCTATCCCGAGCCGACCGCGGCATGGTGGGCCCAGCGCCCGCTGTGGCTGTTGGTACCCACGGTCCTGCTGGCCGCGCTGGTCGCCCTGTTCGCGCGTGCCGAGACACACCACCGGTGAACTCGCGTGTCCCGCAGTTGCCATGGCGACGATGGGCACCCGGATGCTCCGAGGCCGGCCCGCGTATCTAGGGCCGGGAGCGCCCTCTCATCAGTACTGCGGTGAGTACGACGCCTGGGAGGACCAGTGACGGTGGCCGACACATGACGTCGCGCCCTGCTGCTCCGTTCCGCCCCGCGCAAGTCACAGGGGGACCAACACATGACCACGAGCACCACACCGCTGCCGTTCCTCGAC
The DNA here is from genome assembly GCA_035630075.1 of Microlunatus sp. Taxonomy (GTDB): domain Bacteria; phylum Actinomycetota; class Actinomycetes; order Propionibacteriales; family Propionibacteriaceae; genus Microlunatus. The sequence goes on along the minus strand of DASQLI010000179.1, from coordinate 1,064 downwards.
CTGCTTGATCCTGGGTTCGACCCCGTCGGCCCACAGGTCCGGGCCGCCCGGGAGGCACATTGGTGCGCCCGCACCCCGGTCGGGCTGGCCGTGCTGCGCCACGCGCAGGTCTCGGCGTTGCTGTCGGACCGGCGGCTGATTCAGGGCAGCCATCACATTCTGAGCAGCCAGGACCTCACCGACGGACCCCTGGTCGAGTGGATGAACGCGATCATTCTCACGATCGAGGGCGAAGACCACACCCGCCTGCGCCGGCTCTACAACAAGGCGTTCACCCCACGCGCGGTCGAGGCGCTGCGCCCGCTGATGCGCCGGGTAGCCGACGAGCTCGTCGACCGGTTCGTCGACGCCGGACGCGTCGACATCATGACCGAGTTCGCCGACCCCTACCCGGCCCGGATCATCTGCGAGCTGATCGGCGTCCCCGCCCAGTGGCACGACCGATTCCGCGGCTGGGCCAACGACCTCGGACTGGCCTTCACCTATACCGCCGCGACCAACCTCGAGCGGATCGAGTCCGCGCTCGCCGGGCTCAACGCGGCCACCGCACAGCTGATCACCGCCCACCGTGACGATCCAGGCGACGACCTGCTCTCGGCGCTGATCGCCGTCGAGTCCGACAGCGACCGGCTCACCGCCGCCGAGCTCCAGACAACGCTCACCGGCCTGCTGTTCGCCGGCCAGGACACCACCCGCCACCAGCTCGGCCGCACCCTGGAGCTGTTCACGGCCCATCCCGACCAGTGGACGCTGCTCGCCCAGCGGCCCGACCTCGCCGCCGCTGCGGTCGAGGAAGGCCTGCGGTGCGCTCCGAGCACCACCGCGACCGCCCGGATCGCGGCAACCGACATCGAGGTCGACGGCGTGCCCATCCCCGCCGGCACATTCCTGACCATGATGCTCGCCTCCGCCAACACCGACCCTGCCGCGTTCGGCCCCGATGCCGACCGGTTCGACATCACCGCGACCCGACCGGCCACCGCATTGACCTTCGGCGCCGGCGTTCACCACTGCCTCGGGTCCGTGCTGGCCCGCATCGAGATGGCCGAAGCGTTGACGGTCCT
>DASQLI010000178.1:0-11609 GCA_035630075.1 Microlunatus sp. | reverse complement strand
GTCTGGTCCACTCGCGTAGATGCCGCTCGGTGTACGGGTGGCTCTCCAGCACCTCGAAGGTGGTGGCGTACGGACTGGGCTGGACGACGTCTGCGGTCAGGTAGGCGATGTCGGCGTGCAGCAGTCGCGCACCGAGCTGCTCCCCCAGCTGGGGAATGGCGCCGGCCCGGATGACGGCACCGTCCGGCTCGTACACGATCGATCCCACCGGCCCGACCGGCAGCGGCGGAGCCGCCGGATCGACCACCAGCAGGTGATCGGGCAGCAGCAAGGCCACCCGCCGGTCCGCCAGCGCGCCCGGCCCGGACCACAGACCCACCTCGACGGTGTCGCCGTGCTCGCTCACCCACTCGGCTTCGACACCGCCTGGGATCACCCGGTGGGGCAGGCCGGGACCGAGCTTGACGCCGGCCACCCGGTCTCCATCCAGCAGGGACGCCACGAATGACCAGGGCGGGCTCAGGTCCTCCACCCGCCAGCTGCGGCCGCGACCGGTCCGGCGAGCCGGGTCGGCGAACGCCCCGACGCCCGGTCCGAGCAGCGACGGAGCCAGCTCGACGGCGTCGCCGACCAGCACCTCGGTCCGATCCCCGAGGTTCGCCTGGGCGATCGAGGCGGTCTCGGGATCGGCCTCCACCGCGACCACCTCGAGGCCGGCATCGAGCAGGGCCAGTGCGTCGGCCCCGATACCGCAGCCGAGATCCACGATCCGCCGGACGCCGGCCGCCACGAACCGGGCCGCGTGGTGCGCGGCGACCGCCGATCGGCTCGCCTGCTCCAACCCGGTCCGGGTCAGCAGCAGGTCGTCGGCCCGCGCGCCCAGCTTGGCTCGGGCCGATCGGCGCAGCCCCACCTGGGTCAGGGCGGCCGCGGCCAGCTCGGGCGGGAAGGCCGACCGCAGCGCGGTCGCGGCGGCCAACGAGTCGGGATCTCGCTGCTCGGCTGCCAGGGCCAGCGCCTGCCGCCCGGCACCGGTCGTCAGCGGATGCGGAGCTGGTCTCACGGCCGCCTCACAGGCAGACGCAGGCGACCGGCAACCGGGAGTCGGCGCCGATGTCCAGCGACGACGGCTTCGTTCCGGCCGTCACGACCGCAGCGCCCAGGGCGGCGATCATCGCTCCGTTGTCGGTGCACAGCGCCGGCCGCGGTGAACGCAGCCGGATGCCGGCCGACTCCGCCCGTTCGGCCAGCAGCTCCCGCAGTCGGCGGTTGGCCGCGACCCCACCACCGATCAGCAGGTCGGTCGCATCGGTGGCGAGGCACGCGTCCACGGCCTTGGCACTGAGCACGTCGCAGACGGCCTCCTGGAAGCTGGCTGCCACGTCGGCGGTGGACACCTCGCGCCGCTCCGCCTCCGCGGTCTCCACGTACCGGGCGACGGCGGTCTTCAGTCCCGAGAAGGAGAAGTCGAAACGATGCCGTTCCATATCACGCCGACTGGTGAGACCGCGCGGGAAGGCGATCGCAGCCCGGTCTCCGTCAGCGGCTGCGCGGTCGATGTGCGGCCCGCCGGGGTACGGCAGTGACAACAGCCTGGCCACCTTGTCGTATGCCTCCCCCGCGGCGTCGTCGATCGTGCTGCCGACCTCGGTGATCGAGGTCGCCACGTCATCGACCTGCAGCAGCGAGGTGTGTCCGCCGGAGACCAGCAGGGCCAGACACGGCTGTGGCAGCGGTCCGTGCTCGACCAGGTCGACCGCCACGTGACCGGCGAGGTGGTTGACCCCGTAGAGCGGCTTGTCCAATGCGTACGCCAACGCCTTCGCCGCGGCCAGGCCCACCACCAGGGCACCCATCAGACCCGGCCCGGCGGTGACGGCGATGCCGTCGATCTGCGACAAATCAATGTCGGCCGTCTCCTGGGCCCGGCGCAGCGTCGGCAGCAGTGCCTCGAGATGGGCCCGGCTCGCCACCTCCGGGACAACACCTCCGAAGCGAACGTGCTCCTCGACGCTGGACGCCACCTCGTTGGCCAACAGCTCGGTGCCCCGCACCACCCCGACGCCCGTCTCGTCGCAGGAGGACTCGATGCCCAGGATGAGTGGGCCGGTCATGAGCGGAGCCTCTCGGGAGTGCAGGAGTGATGTCGGGCGACACGCCCACACTCTCCAGGCAAAGCCGTGTCGTCCGACATCACGACGAACGAGCGAGATTCGCGGAGCCTCATGACCGCGGAGCGCGAAGCGCGACCATCAGACCCGGTCATGAGCGGAGCCTCTCGGGCGGCGTCCAGGCCGCGAGGTCGTAGAGCTTCAAGATCAGCGCGTGCCGACCGGGACCGTAGTAGTCCTCCCGAGCAGACAGCTGCTCGAAGCCGAGAGCCTGGTAGAGCGCGATGGCGGGGTCGTTGTCGTAGGCGACCTCCAGCAGCACCGTGCGCGCTCCGGCGTGGCGGACGGCCCCGAGTCCCGCCGTCACCAGCGCCGCCCCGACGCCGCGTCGCCGGTACGCCGGTGCCACCACCAACCGGTGCAGATCGGCGACGTCACCCACCGTCTGCAGCGCGATCACTCCCACCGGGACGTGCCGGCGGGCCAGCAGGGTCGTCCGCCCGTCGCCCAGCACCTCGCCCAGCCAGCTGCGCTCGCTCCACTGCTCGCTCGCTCCAAAACCTGCCCGCTCCAGACTCACCACCCCGGGCAGGTCGTCGCGACGGACCGGCAGGATGCTCAGGGTCGGCTCGTCCACGATCACCGCCGGGCTCCCCGGACCAGCACCGACTTGCGGCGACCGGGTTCGGCGGCGTCGGGTCGGCGCAGGTAGAGCGGTTCGCGTCCGGCGTCGGGCAGCGTCGGACCGACCACTGCGAGGGTCGCCGGGTCGAGAGCGCGCGGCCCCGGGACGGACGGAAGTCCGTCGGCGTAGAGGTCGGCACCCGGTCCGACGGTCGGCAAGGCCGGCAGCTCCGACGGACGGTTCACCGCGGGACCGTCCAGGCGGGTGCCGTCGGCGGCGTACCGAGCCCAGTAGACCTCCTTGCGCCGGGCGTCGGTGGCGACCACGAAGTCGCCGCTCGGTCCCCCGGCCGTCGCATACTGCGCCGCGATCGCGTCCAGCGAGCAGATGCCGTGCAGCCGGGCGCCGGCGAGCTCGGCGAGGACCCGGGCGGTGACGATCCCGACCCGCAGCCCGGTGTAGGGGCCTGGTCCCAGTCCGACCACCACGTCGGTCAGCTGGTTTGGCGCGATCCCGGCCTGCCGGCAGAGCCGCCGGACCAGTGGGGTGAGTTGCTCGACGTGCGCCATCCGGTCATCTACCTGACCACTGGCGACGAGAACCCCGTCCGCGGCGAGTCCAGCGCACACCACTGTGGCGGTGTCGATGCCCAGCACGGTACGGCCGCGACCATCGAACTCAGTCATGGACGACGACCGTTTCGCAGCATTCCGAGGTCGACGTCGGACCACCGCTGTCCCACCGGGCGGATGAGCACCAGCCGGCTGTCGGGGTGCTCTGCCCCTCCGGCCGGATGCGCCGAGCGGCGGATGTCGACTTCGAGTCGGTGGTCGGCCAGCTCCTCGGCCAGACCGGCACCCCACTCCACGACGGTGACCGCATCGGCGGCCGTGGCGTCCAGGTCGAGGTCGTCCAGCTCCTCGGCGGATCTGAGCCGATAGGCGTCCACGTGCACCAGAATCGGTCTGCCCGTACGCGAGGCATGGACCCGGGACAGGACGAAGGTCGGTGAGATCACCGAGCCCTCGCTGTTCAGACCGCGACCGATGCCCTGCGTCAGGGTGGTCTTGCCGGCACCGAGGTCGCCGGTGGCGATCACCAGATCGCCCGGTCGGAGCAGCTCCGCGAGCCGGGCGCCGAGATCCTGCATCTGGTCCGCGCTGGGCACGTCGACCGCGACGGGCAGCGAGCGTCTCAGGATCACGCCGTTCGGCGCCGTTCGGTCGACGGCAAAGTCCCGATGCAGCCAGAAGGCGATCAGCTCGTCGAATTCCTCGCGCGCGAACAGCTCGACCGAGGTGTATCCGAGCTCGGCGGCGTAGTCGAGTGCGGCGTCGACCATCGCGGTCGCGATCCCGTGGCGCTGTAAGGCCGGGTGAACCGAGACGCGGTGCCAGGTGACCAGTCCGGGATGGTCCGGCGCGGGATGCAGCAGGATCGAGCCTGCCGGCTGCCCGTCCACGGTGGCGTAGATCCCGCCGCCGGTGGCGAGCTGGTCCTGGACACTGGCGGAGCTCTCATCGGCCGCGGTCGACGGCGGGTCGAGCGGCGGACGCGCTCCGAACGCCGCGTGGATCACCTCGACCATGCCGGGGGCGTCCTCGGCCGTTGCCACCGACACGACGAGGTCGGCCACCGAGATGTTCACCGACGGAAGGGTAGTCGTCCCACCGTGGGGGACGGTCACTGTCTGATCCGCGTCCCATCGGTCGACCGGCGCCGACGCCTGTCTACCCTGCGGCGAGCAGCGTGCGCCCGTCGTCGGTGATCGTCCACCCGGGGTTGTGGGCGATCTCCCACGGGTGGCCGTCGGGGTCGATGAAGATGCCCGAGTAGCCACCCCAGAAGGTGGTCGCGCCGGCTCGACCGATGGTGGCACCGGCCGCCTCGGCGGTGGCCAGCACCTGGTCGACCTCCTCGACCGTACGAACGTTCTGGGCGAGCGTGACGCCGCCCCAACCCCCGGTGTCGGCGACGGCGGAGTCCTCGGCCAGCTGGGACCTACCCCAGAGGGCGACGACGAGTCCGCCGGTCTGGAAGAAGACGACGTCCTCCTCACCGGGGTGAGCCTGCCAGCCCAGCGCCTCGTAGAACCGTCTCGACCGATCGAGATCGGCCACACCCAAAGTCACCAGACTCACCCGTTGCTCCATGGGTCGGACGTTAGATGACTCAGCGTGGCTCGACGACGTAGCCCGCCAGCGAGTCTTGCCGCAGGGCCCTGGCCATCGACTTGAGCCGCTTGGTGTCCACGATGTCGATGCTCTGTCCGTTGCGGGTCTCGCCGAAGCCGGAGATCGGTGCCTGCAAGGAGATGACGTCGTCGGGCCCGAGGCGCAGCGACAACGCGATCGTGCGGATCGCCTTGGTCGTGAGAGCGTCGTCCACCGTGACGTGCCGGGCAACTCCCGACGTGAAGGCGAGAAACCGCTGCGGGTTGCTGATCGTCTCTCGGCTGAGACCCTTGGCGAGAATCCCCAGCATGACGGCTCGCTGTCGTTCGGCGCGATCGAGGTCACCGTTGGGAAGCTCTTTGCGCTGGCGCACGTAGGCCAAGGCCTCGTCCCCGCTCACGGTGATGTCGCCGCTGGGGAACCGGAACCCCCCGCTGACCGACGCGTGCTCGTTGCGGACCTGCACGCCACCGAGTTCCTCGGTCAGCTCGATGAACCCGTGGAAGTCGATCACGGCCACGTGATCCATCCGAGTATCCAGCAGACCTTCCAGCGTGCGGACAGTGAGAGCCGTCCCACCAAGGGCGAACGCCGCGTTGATCTTGTTGCGCCCGTGCTCAGGAATCGAGACGTACATGTCACGGGGAAACGAGATGAGGTACGCGTGCCGGCGGTCGGCGTCGAGGTGCAGCACCATCAAGGCGTCGCTCCGGCTCGCGCCGCCGGCAGCGTCGTCGGCACCGATCAGCACGACGTTGAGCGCGCCGTTCTCAGTGGGGGCCGGCCGCGGCTTGGCGTCTACCCGCGATGTGGTTCCAGTCTGCGAAGGCGTTTGCTTCCTTGGTGTGGTCGGTGTCTCGGCCGGCATGCTGTTGGTGCGCTGCAGGTTGGTGTCCACGGCCTTCCCAACCGAGACCGCGTACACCGAGCCGAGTGACAGACCGACGACCATCACCACGGCCAGCGTGCTGACCAGGACGATGAGCCACTTACGACCAGGCTTGCCCTTGCCGCCAGCGCGTAGCTGCGGTGGCGGCGCCTCGACCGGACGTTCCTCAGGCGCGACTGACCCATGGCTCATTGCAGATCCCCCGATGCTGCTCATGCGGAGGCTTCCGTTCTGCCGCGAGCGAACCCTCCCCAGGGAATCCGCGCCAACCTCCGGACATCAGCCTAGGTTGTGCCGGCCGATTCCGCCGGGGGTTCAAGGAACTCCCCGGTCCGGCACCTGGGGTGCCCACGTGCCGCACAGCGGGTCATCATCTGCGTCGAGCGTTCATCGACATGCGCACTGACAACCTACCTGAAGAATTCACGCTAGCGCTCAACGTAGGCGAGCTGGCAATTTCTCCAGGTAGATCGTCGTCCGAAGCCGCCGTTCTCCCTGCCCCTGATCGAGGCGCCCGCAGCAGATACGTCGGACTAGCGGCTGCCTCCGACATCGAGCCTTCGCCGAGAGCCCAGTCAGGTCAGTAGCGCGGCCGGCGACCCGCGGAACCGCCGCGGCTGTCGTGGCGGCCGCGGTGACCCTGCCCGGGACGGCGCTTGGCGGTCCGGACGGGGGGCGAGACCAGCTTGTCGAACTCCTGCTGGGAGACAGCCGGACCACTCGGGACGCGAGCGCCCGTGGCAGCGACCATGAGCGCGTCGCCGGGCTCGGTGCTCAGGGGCAGGGCCTGGACCCCCGCCTGTCGGGTCAACCGCTCGACCTCACGCCGCTGGTGCGGCAGGGCCAGCGTGACGACCACGCCGGTCTCGCCGGCCCGAGCCGTACGCCCGGCGCGGTGCAGGTAGTCCTTGGGACCGGCCGGCGGGTCGACCTGGAGCACCAGACCGACCTCGTCGACGTGGATGCCGCGGGCGGCCACATCGGTGGCCACCAGCACCGGCAACCGACCGTCCTTGAACGAGGCCAGCATCCGGGCGCGCGCGCCTTGAGTCAGGCCGCCGTGCAGGGCTCCGGCGAGGACACCGGCATCACGCAGCTGCTCGGCGACCCGATCGGCGCCTCGCTGGGTGCGCACGAAGACGACCGTACGACCGTCGCGACCGGCGATCTCCGCGGTCAACGGCGCTTTGTCGGCCGGCCGGACGTGCAGGACGTGGTGCTCCATCGAGGAGACGCTGGCCTGGCCCGGGTCCACCTCGTGGGTGACCGGATCGGACAGGTAGCGCTTGACCAGGCGGTTCACCGCCCCATCGAGGGTGGCGGAGAACAACAGCCGTTGGCCGCCGGCCGGGACGGTGTCGAGGATCTGGGTGACCGCGGGCATGAAGCCCAGGTCGGCCATGTGGTCGGCCTCGTCGAGGACGACGACCTCCACCCGGGTCAGGTCCGCGGCACCCTGGTCCATCAGGTCGATCAGCCGGCCGGGCGTGGCGACGACGATGTCGACGCCCCGCTCGAAGGCCTTGAGCTGCGGTCCGTACGCCATGCCACCGGCCACCAGGGTCAGGCTGAGGCCCTGGATGCGCGCCAGCGGAGCAAGCACGTCGGCGACCTGGAGCGCGAGCTCACGGGTCGGAACCAGCACCAGCGAGCGGGCGCAGTGCGACGGGGCGTTGGAGCCGGACAAGTTGGTGATCATGGGCAGCCCGAAGCCGAGCGTCTTGCCGGAGCCCGTCTTGCCGCGGCCCAGCACGTCCCGACCCGCGAGGGCGTCGGGGATGGTGGCGGCCTGGATCGGGAACGGCTCGGTGATGCCGCCGGACTGCAGTGCCGCCACGAGCGCCTTGGGTAGGCCGAGATCGCCGAAGCCGCCGGAGGTCGGGGGGAGGGACGGCGCGGCACTCGGGGCGACGTCGGCCGACGGCGCCTCCCAGCTCATCTGGTCGGACTCCGGTGCCGACGAGGTCCACCGGTCATCGCTGCGCCCGCGGGCACTGCCGCGATCGGACCACTGCCGGTCGTCGAAGCGTCGATCCTGGCGCGGTCGGTCCCCGCCACGGTCGTTCCACCCACGGTCGGTCCCGCCACGGTCGTTTCGAGGGCGATCGGAGCGATAGCCGTCGGTGCGCTGGTTGCCACGCTCAGCCCGCGGACCATCGTTGCGCTCATACCGGTTGCTGCTGGGACGATCATCCCGCCCGTACCGGCCATCCCGGTTGCCGCTGGGACGGTCTTTGCGCTCATACCGCTCGCTGCTGGATCGGTCGTCGCGGCTGGTGCGGGGACGGTCGTCCCGGTCGTAGCGGCGCGCGTCTGAGCCGCGCGAGCCGTAACGGTTGTCACTCGCGTCGCGACCCTGGGCAGCGCGGCCCTCAGAACGTGCGTCCTCGTACTGGCGGCCCGCGCTACGACGAGGCGGTCGCCCGCTCTCCCGGCGCTCGGCGGCGGTCCAGCGCTGCTTCGGGGTTCCGTCGGCCTTGGCACTCTTGGCGCCCTTGGCGGCTGTCTTGTGGGTGGTCGTCTTGTTGCTGCGGGCGCGCGCAGGCGCACCCGAGGTCTTGCCGGACATCTCGGTCTCACTTCTGGCCCGTAGCGTGGGCTGGTTGGTAGGCACGTCAACGGCCATGAACTTCACAACCAGCAGGGCGGGAGACGAACCTTGGTGCCGCCATCGGCACACAGGTGGCCCGAAGCGGCAAGATCACCGACCCGGGATCGCCAGCCTACCAGCCGAGCCCCGTCGGCAGCGAACCGAAGAGGCGCGCCGGCCGATGGTGTGAGCAGAGTCTCCCGTCGACCGACCCGGTCGGTGAGCGGAGCGGTTCGCGGCGGACTCAGTAGACCGCCTCACCTTGCCAGAAGTACCACTGGTAACCCCACGGGTCGGTGACGTGACAGGTCCGCGGACCGTACGCTTCGTCCTTCGGCGGATCCGCCCCGACGCCGGCCGCGACGATCCGGGCGTGCAGTGCGTCGACGTCATCGACGGAGATGATCAGCAGCTGCTCATTGCCCGGGCGACCGCCGGAGATGTCGATCCGACCGTCGCCGACCCGCACCTCGCCCTCCGCCCAGAATCCATCGACTCCGCGCGCGGATCGAACAGGTCCGAAGCCGAAGACCCGCTGCAGCCACGCGGCCGCTGCGTCGCCGTCGGGATAGAAGAGGTACGGCCTGACCCCGGAGAACCTGATGTCACTCATGTCCGCAGATGCTGCCCCAGGGCCGCCGCTCCGGCTTGCACGAATCGGAACGCCGCTGCCGGCAACGGGCAAACAAGTCAGGTCAGATTGCGACGAACCCGGGTGATCAGCTCGAGCAGCACCTCGTTGAAGATCTCGTGGTGCTCGATGATCCCCATGTGTCCGCACTCGGGCAGTCGACGCACGTCGGCTCCCGGCAGCAGCTCGATGATCTTGTCGGTGTGCTTGATCGGAGTGATCATGTCGTCCTCACCGCCGATCACCGCGGTCTCCACGGTGGCCAACATCGCGAACGCCTCGTACTCGTCCAGCTCTGCGAACCCGGGATAGTAGTCAGCGATCACCGACATCGGTGTCTGTCCCAGCATCTCGTTCATGAACTCGACGTAGCTGGCCGGTACGTCCGACCCGTACGAGCCCTGCTTGGTGGCCACGAAACTGAGGTCCGACCCGGCCGTCCGGCCACGTTCGACGACCTCGGGGATCCGGTTGAGGACGGCCAACGTCGGAGCCACGATCTTGCCGAACGCCCGACCCGGAAGACCCTTGATCGGTGAGTAGTCCGCCATCTCCCCAGCGGCGGTGGAGAACAGGGCCACGCCGTGGATGCGGGTGCCGAAGAGCTCGGGATGGGTGCGGGCGAGGTGCATGATCGTCATCCCACCCATCGAGTGACCGGCCAGCACCACCGGGCCGGTGCCGACCACCTCGTCCAGCACCTGCAGCAGGTCCTGGGCCAGCTGCGGCACCCGGCACAGCTCCGCAGCGGACCGGGTCGACCGACCATGACTGCGCTGGTCGTACAGGACGATCCTGATCTTGTCGCGGAAGAACTTCCGCTGGAAGTGCCAGCAGTCCAGGCTCAGCGCGTAGCCGTGCACCAGCACCAGGGTCAGGTCGTCCTCCGGGCCGTCCGGAGACGCGCCTCCGTCGGCGGGCAGCTCGTCGACCTCGGTGTGCAGCTCGACACCGTCCGGCGTGACCACGATCGGACCGCTCGAGCGCAGTGAGAAGAACGGCTCCTGGTCCGGCTCCTCCCGATCGGCGTGTAGCCGCTTCGAGACCAGTCGCCGCTCCAGCTCGAGACCCAGGGCGATCCCGCCACCGGCCAGCGCGAGCACCCCGGCCGCCAAGCCGAACGCTCCCCCGCGCCCGCTCGATCCCCTGCGCCCGTTCGATCCGCTGCCGACCGGGCCGCTCGGGTTGGCGGGCGGCCTCGGCGTTCGTACGCTCGCCCCCCTGCTCGGCCCTAGATGTCTCGCCGGTCGCTCAGCCATGGTCTCCGTCCTGGATGGGCGTCCGAGTGTAGACACGGGGGACGCGGGCGCCGACCCGGGTGACGATCTCGTAGCCGATGGTGCCGCACCAGGCGGCCCAGTCCGCGGCCGTCGGCTCGCCGTGATCGCCTGCGCCGAACAGGGTGACCTCATCACCCACTCGGGCTCGGACGCGGTGATCACCGAGCTCGGCCACGAACTGGTCCATGCAGATCCGACCACGGATCGGCGCCCGGCCACCGGCCCAGAACACCTCGGCGGTGTTGCCGGCATGCCGGGGGATGCCGTCGCCGTAGCCGAGCGGGACCAGCCCGACAGCGGTGCGGTGATCGGCGTGCCAGGTGTGCCCGTACGAGACGCCCGCTCCGGCGTCGATGATCTTGACGTTCACCAGCCGGGCGCGCAGCAGCATCACCGGACGCAGTCGGACGCCGGCCAGCGCGGCGATGCCGACGTCCGGCTCGATCCCGTACGCGGCGATCCCGATCCGTACCAGGTCGTACCGGGCCTGCGGCAGCAACAGGGCACCGGCGGAGTTGCTGAGGTGCCGGATCGTCGGCGTCAGACCGGCGTCGTACGCCTGCACACACGCAGTCTCGTACGCTGCCTGCTGCTCACCGACCGAGGCCGCACCCGGCTCGTCGGCCGCGGCGAAGTGGGACCAGACGCTCACCACGTCGAGGGCGCCGATCTGCTCAGCGTGCCGGGCCGCGCGGCACAGGTCCGGCCAGGCGGCGGCCGTGGCGCCGTTGCGCGACAGTCCGGTGTCGATCTTGAGGTGAACGCGGGCGCGACGCTCCATCGTCCCTGCTGCGGTGGAGATTCTGGCGATCTGCTCGGTCGACTGGGCCGAGATGTCGACATCCGCGGCGACCAGCGGTGTCAGATCGCTGTCCGGGCCGTACAGCCAGGCCAGCATCCGGCCGGTGTCGCCCGCTTGGCGCAGCGCGAGCGCCTCCTCCGGCGTGGCGACGCCCAGCCACTCGGCGCCGGCCTCACGGGCGACCCGAGCGCACTCGATCATCCCGTGCCCGTACGCCTCCGCCTTGACGACCACCATCACCGCCGCCGGCGCCACATGACGCCGCAGCGTCTCGATGTTGGTTGCGAAGGCGTCCAGGTCGATCACCGCCGAAGCCGTCTCCGGGTCGATGTACGGGCTCACCGGCGCGAACCCGCACCCGGCCGGCCGGCGGATGCCTGATCAGGGGCGCGGAACTCACCAATCACGACGGCGCAGTGCCGGGCCAGGTCCTGCGGCGGGATCGGACCGGGGAACCGAGCCGCGGCCATCGCCTGCAGCGACGCACCCAGCACCGCGGCCGTCCGCGCCCCGACGCCGGCGGCCAGCACGGCGGCGCAGAGGCCACCGAGCACGTCGCCGGAGCCG
>DASQLI010000177.1:0-8756 GCA_035630075.1 Microlunatus sp. | reverse complement strand
GGAGACGATCGAGGCGCACACCGAGACCTCGCGCCGGTTGTCGAAGGATCTCAAGAAGGCCGGCTGGTCGTTCGTCGGGCCGACCACGATCTACGCGTTCATGCAGGCGATGGGCCTGGTCAACGACCACGATGTCGGCTGTGACGCCCGTGCTCCCGCCCAGCGGTCACGGGTCGCCGCAGCGTCGTCGGTGCTGGGCTGAGATCAGTCGGGCACGGCTGATGGGCGCCGCACGCCCGACCTCTGAGTCGGCGCGGATTTCTGTATCGGTCTCGTGACGGTATCGCCGTTGGCACTCGTGCCCTCTTGTCTGCCAGACATCCGATGTGCACCATGAGGGAACCCGGGCTCCCGGGGCTCGCTGGTGGGTGAGTGGGGAGGTCATCATGGATGGTTTCCGGTCCTCGATCGAGGTGGCACCGTTGCAGTCGAAGGGTGCCCTGTACGGGTTCCTGCTGATTGGGCGCTGGCCCCAGGACACCGTGGAGTGGGCGAAGTTCCTGGTCCTCGCTGTCCGGATGGCGGCCGTTCCGGGGCTGTTGCCGATCAGCACTGTCTTCCGCGTGCGGGAAGAGGTCCCCGAGCAGCCGCAGCCCGGGGCCGTCGGCCTGGTCGTGGCCGAAGGATCGCTGATGGGCGAGCACCCGCTGGCTCCCGGGCAGTTCGCCAACCCACAGCCGCCCGGTCTGGTTGTTCTGCACCCGCCGTCGAGCACGTTCTCCTCGGTGCCTGAGTACGAAGTCGCGTCCGGCTGCGTGTTCCTGCCCGGGCTGCCGCACCTCGGGCTCGAGCACCGCGCCGCCTGGGTGGAGGCCGATGTCGAGGGCAACGTCACCCAGTTGGTGAACAAGGTCGGCGTCGACCCGCAGGGCAACGTGGACACCGCCGCCCTGGCGTTGCTGCTGGCCGCCTGATCGACGAAACTCACCTGACGAGCGTTCAGGTGTTGAGCAGGCGAGCGACGCTCAGCTCATCGGGCACGACTTGCCGCAGACCAGGTACCTCGCCGAAGGCGGCGTCGGTCGACACCAACGCGTCGGCGCCACTGCCGATCGCCACCGACGCCAGCACGGCATCGAAGGCACCCAGGCGCTCGGCTGCCTGAAAGATCGCCAGACCACCGAGCAGATCTGCTCCGGTCGGGGTCAGCAGTGGGGCCAGCAGCTCGGCGTACGCACGGCCGAGCGCCACCGCATCGGAGCGGCTTCGGCGGCGGGCGCGGACCTGGACGAATTCCTGGACCACCTCGACTGTGGTCGTCGCCTCGATCCGACCGTCGGTCACGGCACCGATCAGCGCGCGACACGGGTCGCGGAATCGGTGCCCGGCGCCCTTCGCATAGACCAGGACGGAGGTGTCCAGGATGATCACGCAAACCTGCTGCCGCGCAGTTCATCCAGCTCGGCCGCAAGATCATCGGGCACCTGCATGTCGTCGGCGTCCAGAATCGCCCGTCCGGCGGCCTCGCGCTTGCCTGCGACGTCGACCACCCCGCGGTCGATCGCCTCACGGACCACGGTGGCGACGGAGACGCCGCGCCGCTGCGCCACGGCCGAGATACGGGCGTATCGCTCCTCGTCGAGGAGGATCTGCAGGCGTCGCTCCATGGACATACACATACGTTAGCATGTGTAGGTAGGCGATAATCGTTGAGGCCCTCGTGCGGCTCTCGCCTAGAGTTCTCGCTCATGGGACACGTGGACTTGAGTGGCGTGTCCTTCTCGCTAGCCGACGGTCGGGTGCTGCTGGACGAGATCTCGTTCCGGGTGGGCGACGGCGCGGTGGTGGCCCTGATCGGACCGAACGGCGCCGGCAAGACCACCCTGCTCAAGATCGTCGCCGGTGATCTCGCCCCCTCCGAGGGGACCATCTCGCGCAGCGGTGGGCTCGGCGTGATGCGGCAGTTCATCGGCAGCATCCGCGACACCACGACCGTGCGGGACCTGCTGTTCTCGCTCAGCCCGCCCCGGCTCCGGGACGCGGTCGCCACGGTCGACCGGCTCGAGCTGGAGCTGATGACCGACGACACCGAGTCGGTTCAGCTCGCGTACGCGCAGGCCCTGGCCGACTACGCGGATGCCGGCGGCTATGCGGCAGAGGTCACCTTCGACGCCTGCTGCGTCGCCGCGCTCGGCATCCCGTACGAGCGGTCGAAGTGGCGGGAGCTGAGCACCCTCTCCGGCGGTGAGCAGAAGCGGCTCGCGCTCGAGGCGCTGCTGCGTGGACCGGACGAGGTGCTGCTGCTCGACGAGCCGGACAACTACCTGGACGTGCCGGCCAAGCGCTGGCTGGAGGGACAGCTGCGGTCCACCCCCAAGACTGTGCTGCTGGTCAGCCACGACCGGGAGCTGCTGGCCGAGGCGGCGACGTCGATCGCCTCGCTGGAGCTGGGGGCCGCGGGCAACTCGCTCTGGGTGCACGGCGGCGGCTTCGCGACCTTCGCCGCCGCGCGGGAAGAGCGGTTCGCGCGGTTCGAGGAGCTTCGTCAACGCTGGGACGAGCAGCATCACAAGCTTCGGGAGCTGATGCTGATGTACAAGGTCAAAGCCGCCTACAACTCGAAGATGGCCGGCCGCTACCAGGCGGCGTGCACCCGGCTGGCCAAGTTCGAGGAGGCTGGCCCGCCGCAGGAGGTGCCGCGTGAGCAGCAGGTGTCGATGAGGCTGCGCGGCGGCCGTACCGGCAAGAGGGCGGTCGTGGTCACCGAACTGGAGCTGATGGGGCTGATGAGGCCGTTCGACGCCGAGATCTGGTTCGGTGACCGGGTGGCCGTGCTGGGCTCCAACGGCTCGGGCAAGTCGCACTTCCTGCGTCTGCTGGCCCGAGGCGGGTCCGACCCGGACGTCGAGCACCGGCCGGTGGAGTCCCTCGACATCGCGCCGGTGGCGCACACCGGTTCGGCCCGGCTCGGCGCTCGGGTGCGCCCGGGCTGGTTCGCTCAGACCCACCACCATCCGGAGCTGACGGGCCGCACCCTGCTGGAGATCCTGCATCGCGGCGACGAGCACCGCGACGGGATGGGACGGGAGGAGGCGGCCCGGCGGCTGGACCGCTATGAGCTGGCGCAGGCGTCCGAGCAGCGGTTCGACCAGCTCTCGGGCGGTCAGCAGGCGCGGATGCAGATCCTGTTGCTGGAGCTGTCCGGGGCGACGCTGCTGCTCCTCGACGAGCCCACCGACAACTTGGACATCTCCTCCGCCGAGGCGCTCGAGCACGGGCTCTCGCTGTTCGAGGGGACGGTGGTGGCGGTCACCCATGACCGTTGGTTCGCCCGGTCCTTCGATCGTTTCCTGGTCTTCGGAGCGGACGGCAGCGTCTACGAGGCAGACCAGCCGGTCTGGGACGAGGGTCGGGTGCAGCGGGCGCGCTGAGGTCAGGTCAGCTTCAGCGCGCTGCGCAGGCCGTCGGTGATCACCTTCTTGCCCGCCACCGGCAGCAGCGCACCGATCAGCTTGCCTTTGATGTTCTTCCCGTACCGCTCGAGCCGGACCCCGACCTGCGAGCCGCCCTCCACCGGGGTGATCCGGTAGTCCCAGCGGCTGCCCTCGCCCCAGACGTTGGAGTCCAGGGTCTTGGCGGTCACGGTGCCGGCCGCGCGGTCCCACTCGTACCGCTCTCGCTCCCAGGTGGTGGCGTTGCCCTCCGTGACCTCGGCGAAGTCCTCGCCGAGCTCGTGCACGACGAGCCGGTCCAGGTCGACGCCGGGCCAGGCCTCCGCTCGGCGCTCGCTGAAGTCGGTCAGCACTCGCAGCACCTCATCGGGGCTGAGCGGCGAGCGCACCTCGACGTTGACCACGGCCATGCTGACTCTCCTCGGGGTGGTTGCGGTGGTTGTGGTGGTTGCGTCAGCGGCGATACATCGGCACGAAGTCGCGGGTGCGCTCGCCGGTGTAGATCTGCTTCGGTCGGGCGATCTTCTGCTCCTTGTCCTGGACCAGCTCCGACCACTGGGCCAGCCAGCCCGGGGTCCGGCCGATGGCGAACAGCACGGTGAACATCTCCGGCGGGAACTCCAGCGCCTCGTAGATGAGTCCGGAGTAGAAGTCGACGTTGGGGTAGAGCTTGCGCTTGACGAAGTACTCGTCCTCCAGCGCGATCTTCTCCAGCTCCTGAGCGATCTTCAGCAGCGGGTTGACACCGGTGACCTCGAAGACGTCGTCGCACGCCTTCTTGATGATCTTCGCCCGTGGGTCGTAGTTCTTGTAGACCCGGTGGCCGAAGCCCATCAGCTTCTCCTTCCCCTCCTTCACGCCGGCGATGAAGTCGGGGATGTTGTCGGGCGTCTTGATCCGCTTGAGCATCCGCAGCACGGCTTCGTTGGCGCCACCGTGCAGCGGACCGTAAAGGGCGCCGACGCCCGCAGCGACCGCGGAGTAGGGGTCGACCTGGGACGAGCCGACAGACCGGACCGAGTTGGTCGAGCAGTTCTGCTCGTGGTCGGCGTGCAGGATGAAGAGCACTTCGAGCGCCTTGACCAGCCGCGGGTCGGCCTGGTACGTCGGCTCGCTCATCTTGAACAGCATGGCCAAGAAGTTGGCCGAGTAGGAGAGCCGGTTGTCGGGGTAGACGTACGGCTTGCCCTGCTGGTGCCGGTAGACGAACGCACCCAGCGTCGGCATTTTGGCGATCATCCGCGTGATCTGCGCCTGCCGGACGTCGGGGTCGGCGATCGTGCCCGCATCCGGATAGAAGGTGGAAAGCGCACTGACGGACGCCATCAGCATGCCCATCGGGTGCGCGTCATAGCGGAACCCCTCGATGAACTGCTTGCAGTTCTCGTGCAGGAAGGTGTGGTACGTGACGTCGTGCACCCACTGATCCAGCTGACTCTGAGTCGGCAGGTCGCCGTTCAGCAGCAGGTATGCCACCTCCAAGAAGGTGGAGTGCTCGGCCAGTTGCTCAATGGGGTAGCCCCGGTACTCCAGGATTCCCTCATCTCCGTCGATGTAGGTGATGGAGCTGCGACACGAGGCTGTGTTGACGAAGCCTGGGTCGTACGTCGCGAGGCCCGGGTCGCCGTCACCGGCGGCGATCTGCTTGAGATCCGCCGCTCGGATCGTGCCGTCCGTGATCGCGAGCTCGTAGTCGCGTCCGGTCCGGTTGTCGCGGATGCTGAGCGTGTCCGTCATAGCCGTAACCTACGCGGGGCACGTCCGCCTCGACCAGTAGGGAGCGGGTGACCCAGAACACAGCGGGAACTCGTAGCGAACTCACTCGTACCGCGATCGGTCCGGGCAGGTGGCGTCGCCTCGGCGGTTTTGACCCAACCGGTACCGGCAGGTAATCTTGGTCGCTGTTGTGCCCACGCATGCCCGCGGCCTGTGCCGCTCGGGAATCGGGCGCGCATCAGGTTTCGCATACTCAATGGAAGATGGTCGACGACCGTGTCTACGTACAGCCCGAAGCCGGGTGACCTCACCCGAGACTGGATCGTTCTCGATGCCGACGACGTTGTTCTCGGACGTCTGGCGGTCACCGCGGCGACGCTGCTGCGTGGCAAGCACAAGCCCACCTACGCTCCGCACATGGACGGTGGGGACTTCGTCGTCATCGTCAACGCCTCCAAGATCGCCCTGACCGGCAACAAGCGGAACGACAAGCTGGCCTACCGGCACTCCGGGCGTCCGGGTGGCCTCAAGTCGATCAGCTACGGCGAGCTGCTCGACTCGGATCCGCGCAAGGCTGTCGAGCTCGCGGTGTGGGGGATGCTGCCGAAGAACAAGCTGAGCCGCAAGCTCATCAAGAAGCTCAAGGTGTACTCCGGTCCGGAGCACCCGCACAGCGCCCAGCAGCCCAAGCCGTACGCGATCACCCAGATCGCCCAGTAGTCGATCTGCCCAGATCGGTCGCTGACCCTCCCGTTGACCCAGCAAGGAATCGCATTCGTGTCTGACACCGTTACCGAGACCGTCGAGGACGAGGTCGTCCCGTTCACCGAGGGCGACCGAGAGATCGCCTACCGGTCCGAGGCCGTCGCCCAGGCCGGGCCCGGCGCGACCGCTCGCCCCGCCGTGGTGGCCCCGGCCGGCGCCACCGGTCGCCGCAAGGAGGCTGTGGCCCGGGTCCGGATCGTTCCCGGCAGCGGCCAGTGGACCATCAACGGTCGCAACCTCGACGACTACTTCCCGAACAAGGTGCACCAGCAGATCGTCTCCGAGCCCTTCTCGACCGCTGCGGTCGCCGGCTCGTACGACGTCATCGCCCGAATCCACGGCGGCGGTGTCACCGGCCAGGCCGGTGCCCTGCGGCTCGGTGTGGCCCGCGCACTCAACGCCGTCGACGCCGAGGCCAGCCGTCCGGCGCTGAAGAAGGCCGGCATGCTGACCCGCGACGCGCGGATCAAGGAGCGGAAGAAGGCCGGCCTCAAGAAGGCCCGCAAGGCTCCTCAGTACAGCAAGCGCTGACCAGCGCCGCGCCCAGATGGGTCGACTGTTCGGCACCGATGGCGTCCGTGGTGTCGCCAATCAGGCGCTGACTCCCGAGCTCGCCCTCGATCTGGCGCTGGCTGCTGCACGGGTGCTGTCGGAGGCCGGCGAGTTCTCCGGTCACAAGCCGTGTGCGGTGGTCGGTCGCGACCCGCGAGCCTCGGGGGAGTTCCTCGAAGCGGCCGTGGTGGCCGGCCTGGCCAGCGCGGGCGTCGACGTCATCCGGCTCGGCATCGTGCCGACCCCCGGGGTGGCTTACCTCACCGGCTCGACCGGCGCCGACTTCGGCGTGATGCTGTCGGCCAGCCACAATCCGATGCCCGACAACGGCATCAAGTTCTTCGCTCGGGGCGGCACCAAGCTCGACGACGCCCTCGAGGATGCGATCGAGGCTCGGCTGGGTGAGCGCTGGGCCCGCCCGATCGGTGCGGCCGTGGGGCGCGTACGAGATGAGCCGTCGCTGGTCGAGGCCTACATCGCCCACCTGGTGGGCAGCCTGGAGCGCCCGGTCAGCCTGGACGGCATCACCGTGGTGGTCGACTGCGCCAACGGCGCCGCGTATCAGACGGCCCCGGCGGCCTTCGAGTCCCAAGGGGCGAAGGTGATCCGGATCCACGCGGAGCCGGACGGCACCAACATCAACGAGAATGCCGGGTCCACCCACATGGATGCTCTCCGAGCAACCGTGGTCGAGCACGGCGCCGATCTCGGCATCGCGCTCGACGGCGACGCCGACCGCTGCCTGGCCGTCGACGCCACGGGTCGCACGGTGGACGGCGACCAGGCGCTGGCAATCCTGGCGCTGGCCCTGCGCGACGCCGGTCGACTGGCCAACAACACCGTCGTGGCCACCGTGATGAGCAACCTGGGCTTCTTCCGGGCCATGGAGTCCGCCGGCATCACCGTCGAGCAGACCAAGGTCGGCGACCGCTACGTCCTCGAGGCGATGCGGGCCGACGGCTTCTTCCTCGGCGGCGAGCAGTCCGGTCACGTCGTGCTGCTGGAGCACGCGACGACCGGTGACGGCGTGCTGACCGGGCTCCACCTGATGAGCCGGATGGCGCAGACCGGACAGTCGCTCGCCGACCTGGCCTCGGTGATGGTGCGGCTTCCCCAGGTGCTGGTCAACGTGCCGGGTGTCGACAAGGCTCGGGCCGACTCTGACCCCGTGCTCGCTGCGGCCGTGCAGTCGGAGGTGGATGCTCTCGGCAGAACCGGTCGGGTTCTGCTGCGACCCTCCGGCACGGAGTCGCTGGTGCGGGTGATGGTGGAGGCCGAGACGCTGGAGCGGGCCGACGAGGTCGCCCAGCGGCTGGCCGACGTCGTACGGGACCGCCTCTCACTGTGACTCGGGCTCGGGACGGGTGACCGAATCGGTCGGCCGTCGGGGCCGGCCTCTGGACGTGCACGGCAACCTCTGGACGGCCCGCGGCGGCTCAGCTGTTGAACAGGGCGAGCAGGCTGGTGCCGAAGATCAGCGCGATCACCAAGCCGATCACCCCGGCCACGACGGTCAGGGCCAGGCTGAAGAGGGTGGCCCCGAGGGCTGCGAAGAAACCGAGCTTGATGGCGGCGCCGGCGTTGATCTCGATCGGCTGAGGGTTGCTGTATCCAGAGCTCATGGTCGGTGAGCGTAGCCGTGCTCGGCCGGACGGCGGCGCGGTCGAGAGCGCTTCGTGGCCCGCAGAACACGTCGGGGCCGGTCACTCGGGAAAGTGACCGACCCCGTGACGTTTGTGCGAGCGCTGAGCCCCCCGAGCGCCCAGCATCCGCGTCCCCTAGATGACTCACGTCGTTTCCCCCCGGATCGATCGGGTGCGGTTCAGCCCCCATCGCGGAACCGCACCCGATCGACGTGAATCCTGGCGTTGCGCGAGTGCGCCCCGCATCGAATCGGTCGGCTGCGCAACTTCTGGCCGGCCTCGGGTGAGCGAACTCGATGGAGAGGAGAAGTGGGCCTCGAGCCTGATACATCGAGCTGGGGAACTTTCTGAGTGACGGGTGGACCACGTCACGTGGAGGCGGGGCAACGTGCGTTGTCGTGCTCTGGCAGGGACTCGTGGACTTGTGAGAACCGCACGAGCCAGAGCGTGCGACAGCTCGCGGGCGCCGGCCCCGCGGTGGCGGTCTATGCCGCCGAGCGCCAGAGCTGCTGGGCCCAGTGGGTGTGGCCGAGCACGAGGGCGCCTCGGTTGGTGGTGATCATGATCCAGCCTTAGGGGTCTCGCCACAGGTAGGTGCCGGGTTCGGGCTGTTTCGACGCCACTGTCCGATGGTCTTGGGTCGGTGTTCGCAACGGGCCAGGGGTCCGAGGCTCTGCATCCCGGTCTG